>CANDYO010000102.1 GCA_947424995.1 Rickettsiales bacterium
TCTTAAAATTAAAATATCTTATATTAATAGCAGTCTCAGTGCTACTACCTGTTGGATGGCTTTTAGCTGAAACAATTAACGATAAAGCTATGCTTTATTCTGTTCTAGAATTAGTTAAACGAGAATATGTAAAGGAAAGTACTGATAAGCAATTAGTTGAATCAGCTATTTCAGGGATGTTAACTGGTCTTGATCCTCATTGCGGATTTTTAGATGAGAAAGAATTTGAAGAAATGAAGACGGTCACTAAAGGTGAGTTTGGTGGTATTGGTGTAGAAATAATGCCAGAGGCGCAAGGATTAAGAGTGATTAGTCCAATAGATGATACTCCAGCTTTTAAAGCTGATGTAAAACCAGCCGATTTAATTTTTGCAATCAATGATGAGCTGATTGGTAATATGACGCCAACCGAAGCAATTAATAAGATGCGAGGTCCAAAAGGAACGAAAGTAAGAATAAGTATTATCAGAGAAGGCTTAAGTGAGCCTCTTGAAATAACTTTAGTACGAGATACCATTAAATCAAATCCAGTAAAATCTCATTTATATGGAGATATCGGCTACATAAGAATTGCTACATTTTCTGATCAAACGACTGATGCTGTAAGCAAAGCAATCGAAGAAATGATTAAGCAAGCTGGAAAGAAAGGGATTAAGGGATTCGTTATAGATATGCGTAATAATCCAGGCGGGCTTTTAGAGCAAGCTATTAGTGTATCTGATTTATTTCTCGATGATAAGTTGATTGTCAGCACTAAAGGCAGAGAAGGTAAGCAACAAGCAGAATATAGATCTAAAGCAGATAATATGATTACTAAAGTACCATTGGTAGTGCTGATTAATAATGGAACCGCCTCAGCCTCTGAGATTGTAGCAGGGGCGCTGCAAGATAATAAGCGGGCTTTAATAATTGGAATTAAATCTTTTGGCAAAGGATCGGTTCAAGCCGTTATTCCTTTACCTGGATATGGCGCTATTCGTTTAACTGTAGCTCTATATTACACTCCATCCGGTAGATCGATTCAAGCGGAAGGTATCGTACCTGACATTATTGTAGAGCCAGCAAAAATTGAGCTTTTACGCAATAAAGATAAAAAAATGCAATTGTCTGAATCTAGTTTAAGAAATCATATCGCTAACGGTAGTAAAGATAATTCAAATGCGATTGCCGTTAAAGAAGTTGATACAAATAAGGCAGAAATGTGGACAAAATTATATGAACAAGATTATCAATTGGCCAGAGCTATTGATATTCTTGAAAGCATGCAGGTATTGCAAAAATGGCAGTAAAATTTGATTTGCCAAGATTAAAATATAATAAAGTAGGGATTTTAATTAATTGCTTGGCTCTCATATTATTGTTGGTATTGGCCTATGTTTTTTTCTTTAAGCGTCACGAGATGCATAAAAAAGCTGAATTAAATGGCCAGAGGTTAATAGTTTCTACTGTTAAGAAAGATATAGATAGCGAACATCATAAGCTTATGAATACTCCTGAGATCCCCGGTCGCGTTTCCGAGGATGACAGGGAAATTGAGATTCCTAATCGTGTTGCTTCTCAGCTTGTTAAGGGGGATGAGCTAAGTGTTCATTCGGCAATTAGACCTGAGATAAAACAAGAAGCAACTGTTCTTCCTGCAAAAATAATAGATGATGGTAAGCCTATTATAGCGCTTGTTATTGGTGAACTTGGTCTAAGTAAATCTAATCTAGAATTAGAGTTACCTACTGAAGTTACTTTTGGTTTTTCTTCATATATAGACATTTCGAATAACTATCCAAACAATCAATTATTACTTAATATCCCCTTGCAATCAGCTGATTACCCTAATGATGATTCTGGCCCTCAAGCATTATTGCTTAAGAATTCAGATCAAGAAAACTTAAACAGACTTAATGCTATTTTAGATAAAAAAATTGATTATCAAGGAGTCTATACTTCTGCGGATGAAAACTATACCAATGATGAGAAAGATGTGGAGTTTTTATTATTTAATTTAAAAGAAAGAAACATAATTTATCTATGTGGAATTCTAGATAAAAATAGTTTGATTTATCAGTTAGCTAAAAAAATAGATTTTCATATTTTGGCAAATGATGTTATCTTGGATAATATTATTTCTGCTGAAGCTATAAATGATAAATTAATAGAATTAGAAAATATTGCTCGTGAGCAAGGTAGCGCAATTGCAATCGGTAGTTCATATCCATTAACTATAGAATTATTAAAAAAATGGATTTCAAATTTAAAGGAAAAAGACATTAGAATATTGCCGATTAAAGATTTTTATCAAATTACAGAAACACGTAAGGCTCTGCTTTCTCAAGTTGAGCCATAATATTCAATAAATATATGTAGGTTATTTTTAAATGAATGATATAGACTATGAGCTATATTTACAAAAACTCCCTTATCGTCCTAGCGTAGGGTTGATGATCTTGAATAGTAAACTTGAGGTTTTTGTCGGTCGTCGTGTGGATTCTAAGTCAGAAGCTTGGCAAATGCCACAAGGTGGAGTAGATGATGGAGAGGCCATTAAGGATGCAGCTTTTCGTGAAATGAAAGAAGAGATAGGTACTAATAATGCGCAAATTTTAGCTGAAACTAAGCAATGGTATCAATATGACTTACCTTATTATTTAATTAGTAAGTTATGGAATGGACGCTATCGCGGTCAGCGACAAAAATGGTTTTTATTAAAATATTTAGGTAAAGATGAAGACATAAATATTAGTTATGGTGATGTAGAATTCGTCGCTTGGAGATGGGTTAAGATAGAAGAGTTAACTCAAATTATAGTGCCATTTAAGAGGAATTTATATATTTCAGTTATAGAAGAATTTCGTGATGTTATTATATCTCTAAAGGAAAAAATTGGTGGTAGCAAGGTCGACAATTAGTAATAAAAATAGTTATCAAGGCCTACATAAGCTAGATGATTTAATTTTCTTAGTGAATAAGCCACTGATTGGTAAAAAAGGAACATACTACCAGAAGCTTTTAAAAGACTGGTTATTTATTGTTGGAGCAGATTTAGCTCGCTATGTTATCCCCGTTAAAATTTCAGTTCTGCGCAAGCAAAATACTTCAGAAAATATCTTATATATAGCTACCAACAATGCAGCAGCGGCGGTTGAGTTAGTTTATCATCTTGGCGTCATTAAGGAGCAAATTAATTTTTATTTTGGTTCTGAATATATTCATCAAATAAAATTGATTCAAGCGGTGTTTCCAGTGGAGCCTAAAAAAGAAATAGAGACTATTACTCTTTCAAGTACTCAGTGTACTAAACGGGATGAACTAGTTAATGACTATAATCAAGACGATGAAATAAAAGTTTTATTGACAGATCTTGCCACAGCTGTTTTAAAAAATAAAATTTATCCTTGATTATTTATCTATCAGAATAGTTTTAAAATATATTTGCAATCTCCCTTGGCTTTGATATCATTTCAACTATAGATTTAAATTCTAAGGTAGTCATTATGATTAATTATTATGTGGTGCAGAATCATGCCATCCATGCGCTTTCTGAAGAAGAGCTAAAAACGGGATCAACCCAGCCTATTTGGATAAATATTATCGATCCTACGATAGAAGAAGAGCAAATAATGAAGGATAGTTTTGGTATTAATGTATCCAAGAATAATATGGCAACTCCTATTACTCTTCCAAGCTGTTATTATAAAAGTAATGGTGAAGTTTTTACAACAATGAGTATAGTAACGGATGATAATAGGATGGAAAATCTTGTTTATATTGTATCCACAGCTAGACTTGTAACAATAAGAAGTACTGCAGTTCCAGCTAATATAGCCTATTTATCATATGTTGCATTGAATAACCCTGAAATAATTACTCCAGTTAGTATTTATACTTATTTTATGGAAGCTAGACTCATTCATATTAAAGAAAATATACAAAAAGTTAGTGATAATATTGATACAATATCAGAAGTTACCTTTTACCAAAGCCCAGCTGCTCAAAACCAAAAAAGAGATTTTAAACAAGATATTAATTCTTTAGGGAAGAGTGGTCATCTACTATCTAGAACTAATGAAAGCTTACTCAGTATTCACCGTGCTCTAAGCGTTATTAACGAGTCAAAAGAATTTGAGCTATCTGCCATGGAGAGAGATAAAATCAATGCGTTAATTATTGAGAGTGTAACTTTAAGTGATCAAATTTCATTTTCATCAAGTAAAATTGATTTCCTTTTGAATATTTGTTTTGGAATGATTGGTCTTAAGCAAAGTGATATTTCTAAAGTATTTTCAGTAGCGGCGCTTGTTTTTCTGCCGCCGGCTATTATCACCAGTGCATATGGTATGAATTTTGATAAAATTCCATTCTCACATTTCGATTATGGTTTCGAATTAGCTCTTGTCGTGGTTTTACTATCTGCGTGTTTACCATATTTGGTTTGTAAGCTAAAAAATTGGATTTAGTTACGTTTATCAGCAAAAAATTGATTCAATAAAGCTTTGCATTCTTCTTCATTGATCCCGCCATAAACCTCTACATGATGATTTGGTGATGGAATATTAATTGTAACTGCTGGATCACAGGCGCCGAAATAAACTCGTCTGATTTTAGCGTAAGTAATTGCTTGCATGCACATCATGCAGGGTTGCAAGGTTACGTAAAGGTCTAAGCCAGTTAAGCTTTTGCTAGCTAATGTATTGCAGGCGGATTGAATAGCTAGCATTTCAGCATGAGCAGTGGGGTCTTTTCTTTTTTCGACTAAATTATAAGTGCTGGCGATAATACTATTATTTCGTGGATTTACTATAATTGCTCCCACTGGTACTTCGTTATCCTTGAAAGCTGCTTTAGCCATTGCTAATGCTGACTGCATTAATTTATTATCAAACATATACTCATACCAAATCAAGTTGCTGGATAAACACTTAGCTCGTCATCCCTGGCAAGCCGCGAAGCGGCGCGACCGGAGATCTCAGGAGTTTATCCTCGCAAGACCCCCGATCTCCGGTGCCTTCGGCACCTGCGTCAGGGATGACGCAGAAAACGCTATCAGTCCGTATAGGTAACAATTTCTACTACCCCTTCAGGATCTTGGTGAATAATAATTTCTGCATTGGGGAATTTGGCAAGAAGAGATTTCTCAACTTCGATGCTTATATTGTGAGCCTGCTTTAAAAGCATATTTTCATTTAATTCTAAATGGAATTGAATGAAAGGTTTAACTCCTGCGTAGCGAGTTTTTAAATCATGAAAGCCTAATATATTTTTATGAGACTTAATTACATTAATAATTATTTGCCGCTCATCTTCTCCAAGTTCATGGTCCATTAAATTATTAAAAGCCTTCCTAAATAACTTCGTTGCATTATAGACGATATAGAGAGAGATAAGAATAGCAGTTATATTATCAAAGATTGGTAAATTCCAATAAGCGGTGATCATTATACCAAAAATAGCGCAGCCATTAGTTAGAAAATCAACAAAATAATGTAAAGAGTCTGCTTCGATAACATTAGATTTAGCTCTTCTCATCACGTAGCGTTGAAAAGCAATTATAACAATAGTAATAGCAATAGAGAAAAGCAAAATTTCTATACCGAATGGTCCGGAAGATACTACTTGCTCGTTAGGGGTAAAAAAGCGCTGAATAGCTTCATATATTACGAATACTCCAGAGAGAGCAAAAAATACTGCTTGAGAAAAAACAGCGATGTCTTCAACTTTGCCATGACCAAAGCGATGCTCATGATCAGGTGGTTGTAGCGCATAATGTACTGCAAGCAGATTCATTATTGATACACAAATGTCTAGTAATGAATCTACCAAGCTAGCTAGCATGGTTACAGACTCAGTAACAAACCAACCGAATATTTTAGCGACTATGATCAAAGATACTCCAACTACAGTTATGTATGTAGATAAACGCATTAATCGTTGGTTTTCAAGAGATTTGCTATCTAGAGTAGGGTGGTGATGAATCATTTGTAAATATTCTTAAATAAAGGAAGCTTTCAACGATAATGTCATTTAAGTTTCTCTTTTTCAATCATTTTATTGCTAAGTTATAAAAAAATTGCTATAAATCGATGCTGTATATAACAAATATTAAGGAATAAATCATATGAATTTAGCTGAAGATATATTCGCCAATGTACCTAAAGGTTCTTTGCTTAAGGGTAAAAAAGGTTTGATAATGGGACTTGCTAACGATAAGTCACTTGCATGGGGAATAGCAGCAGCTTGTGCTGCGCAAGGAGCTGAACTAGCCATCTCTTATCAAGGTGAAATTATGTATAAACGCGCTGCTCCGCTTGCTACATCTTTAGGTAGCGAGTTACTAATTTCCTGTGATGTTTTAGATGATGCGAGTCTTGAAGAGTTATTTAAAGAGATAGCAAGCAAATGGGGAAAACTAGATTTCGTAGTTCATGCTATCGCCTTTTCAGATAAGAATGAGCTAAAAGGTAAGTATAGTGATACTAGCTTAGATAATTTTTTAAATACAATGCATATTTCATGTTACTCTTTTACTAAGATCGCTAAAATGGCAGCTCCATTAATGGTTGAAGGTGGATCAATGCTTACTTTATCTTATTATGGTGCTGAAAAATATATGCCTCATTATAATGTAATGGGTGTTGCTAAAGCTGCTTTAGAAGCTAGTGTTAAATATCTAGCTAATGATTTGGGTAAAGATAATATCAGAGTTAATGCCATTTCAGCAGGTCCGATAAAGACCCTAGCAGCCTCAGGGATTGGTGATTTCCGTTATATCCTAAAATGGAATGAATATAATGCGCCGCTAAGACGCAATACCACCATTTGGGATGTAGGCAAGGCATCACTCGCATTGCTATCAGAACTTGGTAGTGGTATTACTGGTGAGCTTTTACATGTTGATTCTGGCTATCATACAGTTGGAATGAAGCAAGTGGACGCACCAGATATCGGTAAGGTTGATTAAGAATAACTAGATAGTTTGATTCGAATAAATCATCAAAAGCGCTTAATATGACTCAAATAAAGCCATTGATATGTGGTATTTCTGGTCCGTTTTTAACGAAAGAGGAAAAAATCTTTATTGAGAAGATTAATCCTTTAGGTTTTGTGGTATTTAGAAAAAACCTTCTCGATAAAAATCAATCCATACAGCTAACTAAAGCACTGAAAGAAGTTTTAGGAAGTAGAGAAGTTCCTATTCT
>CANDYO010000103.1 GCA_947424995.1 Rickettsiales bacterium
CAATAATTTTTAGCTGTTTTTAAACAATTCCTAGAGTATTTGATATAAAGCACTGTAATTCAAAGTTGCAACTAAAAGAATGTTATAATGTAAAAGTAGTTAAATCAAAAAAATCTGGGATTCCGGTGTAGAACCCCAATAAGGATATTTTTCTACGTGAATTGATTTCTAATTCTTCAGATGCTTGTGATAAATTACGATATCTTAGTATAACTAATCCTGAATTAACAAAAGATGATACTGAGTTTAAGATTAAGCTTGTAGTAAATGAAGAAAAAAAGACTCTTACAATCACCGATAATGGCATTGGGATGAATAGAGCTGATTTAATTGAAAATATTGGTACTATTGCTAGCTCTGGTACGCAAAACTTTCTAACAAAACTTACTGGCGATAGCAATAAAGACCTACAATTAATTGGTCAATTTGGAGTTGGCTTTTATTCTGGATTTATGGTAGCTGAGGAAATAGAAGTTATTAGTCGTAGAGCTGGAGAAAAAGAAGCTTGGCTGTGGAAATCAAAAGGTGAGGGGGAATATACGCTAAAACAGCTGACTGAATGTGATTTAATGCGAGGAACCTCAGTTATATTGTATCTTAAATCTGATGAGAGCGAGTTTCTTGATAAATCTCGCATACGTAATATAGTCAAAACATATTCTGATCATATTGCTTTTCCAATTGAGTTTATGTTAATTGAAGGTCAAGACAAAATAAATAAAAAAGCTGAAAAAAATAAAGAGAAAGAAGATATTGCAGAAGATGGGGTAATAGATGTAGAGGTAACAGAAGTAGAAATCTTAAACAATGCATCGGCAATATGGATGCGCCCTAAACTTGATATCACAGAAGAACAATATAATGAATTTTATAAACAAATATCTCATTTATATGATGCGCCATGGCATGTTATGCATAATAAAAATGAAGGTATGGTAGAGTTTACTAACTTGATTTATATTCCTTCAACTAAACCTTTTGATCTATTTAATTCTGATCGCCACAGTAAATTAAAGCTATATATCAAAAGAGTTTATATTGGTTCAGAAAATATAGATCTAGCACCTTCATATCTAAGATTCTTGCAAGGTGTGGTTGATTCTGAAGATCTACCTCTAAATGTTAGTCGTGAAACATTGCAGCATACGCATTATTTAGAAAAAATGCGTAAAGCAATTACGAAAAAAGTTATAAGTGAGCTAAGCTCTAAAATGGAAAAAGAGTATGATAGCTATCTCAATTTTTGGAATAATTTTGGAACTGTTCTGAAAGAGGGGTTATGTGAATCCTTGCCAACAGAAGAAAAAGAAAAATTACTTGAAATATGCCTGTTTTACAGTGTGTTACAAGACAAACTAATTAGTTTGGCTGAATATATTGCCAATATGAAAGAAGAACAAAAGACTATCTTCTATCTTAGTAGCGATAGCATTGAGAAAGCAAAAAACAGTCCTCAATTAGAGGGTTTTATAAAACATGACATTGATGTATTGTTATTTGTTGAGGCTGTAGATGATTTTTGGACTAATACGATACATGACTTTAAAGATAAAGAGATAAAATCAGTAACTCGTAGCAGCGTTGAATTAAGTAAAATTTTAAATCCTAAAAATGAGGATGAAGAAGCAAAAGAACCTGAAGTATTAGGTGTTCAAGATCAAGAATTAATTGATTATTTCAAAAGCACTCTTAGTAACTTAGTTATGGATGTAAAGGCTTCAGACAAGTTAGTAGATAGTCCAGTATGTCTTGCAGTTAGCGAAGGTGCTATGGATATCAGGATGGAGCGTTATTTTAAGGATCAAAAGCAACTATATTCAAAATTTACTAAAATTCTGGAGATTAATCTTAATCATCCAATGATTAACAAAATACGACACGAAATTGAGAAAGATGATAAAAGTATAGCAAATGAATTGATTTTGATATTATTTGATCAAGCTTGTATTATAGAGGGAGAAGCGATACCTGATATGGCTACATTCTCAAAAAGGATGAATAGCCTTTTAGAAAAAATATAATTGTTACTCTTGATATTTGGCTACTATTAGGCTATAATTTGGCTATTATGTGGAAGCCAAATTATCATATCAGTCATAAAATTCTTCAGTCTATTAGAGAGATAGGAGAGGTGCTGGGTGGAATCAAAGCCTCCTTTATTTCAGAAAAAAACTATACAACGTTAAAGTATGTAGCAAGAGAGCTTTCTGTTTTTGCTTCTACTAGCATTGAAGGTAATCCTTTAGCGCTCACAGATGTGAAGCGCATTCTTAAAAACAAACCTACTCATTTACGAGACACAGAAAAAGAAATAATAAATTACAATAAGGCACTCGAGTATGTCTATACTAAAGTTAGAGATAATTCTTTTGTGCTAAATCTTAAAGAATTTCAAAAAATACAATCAATCGTAGTTGATAGTTTAATGGAGACCCAAGATGATATAGGTTACATACGTAAAAGGCCTGTTATTATTCGTGATCCACGATATATTGATCGAATTATATTTATACCACCGGATGCTAAAGACGTGAAAGCTCTTACTGAGAATTTATGTGAGTTTGTAAACGCATCAAAAGGGTCTGTTGATCCTATCATTTTAGCTGGTCTGGTTCATAGGCAGTCAGTCATAATCCATCCATTTATGGACGGCAATGGGCGTACGACGCGTATTATAACCACAGCGCTTCTTGGTATCACAGGAATTGATATCTTTGATATATTTAGCTTTGAAAATTATTATAATCAAAATGTTAGTAGTTATTTTCGCCATGTTGGATTACAGGGAGATTATTATGATTATAAGGAGAGTCCTGACTTTACGGAGTGGTTAGAGTATTTTGTTGATGGAATACTATATGAACTAAAAAGAGTGCAAAAGAATATTTTATTATCTAAACACAGCGTTCGTATTCCAGAGCATTATAATATAGTTCTGGATTATATCAAAGAGCATGGCAATATTAGTCAAAAAGAGTATGCAAAAATTTCTTCGCGTAGTTTAGCCGCAAGAAAAAAAGATTTTATTAAGATGCTAGAGCTTGGGCTTATTGAATTAAAAGAAGGCGGGCGGAGCACATACTATATTTTAAAACAAGAAAACTAAGCCCAACTTTATGAACTTAAGAAAAGCAAAAATGAGCCTAAGATTAGTAAAATAGGTCCTATAGAAACTTAAAAAACTAGCAGTAACAAGAGCAAGAATATATCTGAAGTTTTTAAAAAGTAGATGTAATGAACCCATGAAGATTAGAGCTATTTTTTTAAGATACTAATGAATGCTTGGAATATATGATTAGACTAACCTAAAAGCATTTATGGTGATTCTAGAACTCTTAATAACATTAATCCTTATTTTATATTTCTCTATCAAGATTCCACTGTGGCAAGGGAGGTACTAGAGATACTTGCTGTAGTAGAACAAGAGTCTCATAATGAAACTCAATCTTATTGATCTAGTAATGTTAAGGATGGAGTATCATTTTCAAAGCAAGCACAATTAAAAATTTTAGTTCTGCCCGTGTTGAATAGCTAATCTTAAGGTTGGTGAAGCATACGTTAAGTATAGCGGATTATGATATTACTTTAATCAAGACTAAGCTCCAGCAAGCACAAGAATTACAGCCTTGTTTTCTAGAAAAGAATAATACTGCTTTGATATAAGGGTTTAAATAGTTATTGATGTAAAAATTCAAAAAAAATTTGTTAGTTATCTTTAAACATAGTTATTAGCAGGTGTTTAGTTGCTTAAATTTCTGGACTAAAACAAAAATTACATAATCACAAAAGCTTAATAAATATAATATTATTGATAAAAATTAATAAGCAGTATAGTCTTAGAGTGTTATTTAAACTTGAATTTATTCCAATAACTACTTTTGGGAAAGTATAAAAAAGTTATAAATGGAGATGTTATATGGAAGAAATATTGAAATTAATAAAATCACATAAAAGATTTTTGGAGTTATTGAATAATAAGATAAATCAAGAACAAACAGAATCAGATGAAGACTCAAGAGAATCTTTAGTATCTAAGCAGGAACATACAAGTGAAGATGAGAATTTAGACGCTCCTTTACAATTAGAACAAAGACAATCTAAAGAAGAAGAAAACTCCGAAGAATCCTTTGAATTGGAGCAAAACCAATCTGAAGAGGGTACGAATTCAGATGAACAAAATGCAGCCACAATACCATATGTTTATGATTACGAATATATTAATCTCCGATTACAATATCTAGAGCAACTAGAGAGTTCTTTGGCAGAAAGAAAGCTCTATATTGAATATTATGACGAGTGTTATGAAGAGCACGTAAGTTATTTTGGACACGAAGTTAACAAGTTTAATACATTATTACTTCATTATAGCAAAGGACTGGCAATAGAAATTAATATAGAAAATGCAAATCCTTCACTGTTTGATGTGATAGATATAATTTCAGATAACAATATATGCAGAAGTTTGTATATTAGCTGTACCATTTTAGAATCTGATTTTTTGATTAGTCGAGAATTTGTTGATGCGCTAAATTCTTCTCCATACTTAACTTTCATAGAAGTATATCCAGCAAAAAATCATAAATGGACTGATGATGTGGATCAAGAAGCCGTTAGCGAATATTTATCAGGTAAATTAAACATAAACAGAGATCTTATATTTGTATGGGATGAACTAAATATTTTTATTAAAGAAAAAGGTAGATCTAATGTTTTATCGATACATACTGAAAATTTGCTTGAAAGTGTAGATGAAGACACTGCAGAACATGAAGAAGCTGATGAACCTGATGACTCTGGTGAATGGGAATATAATTTTATGACCGGCAAGTATTTTAAATTTTCTGACCCAGTGTATGCAAATAAACTTACAAAAGAAGAATTTCAGCAACAATTAGAGAGCAAAGAAACATTTAGCATTGAACTACTATATAAAGGGGCGGCATCCGGCGCTGTGAAGCTTAACAATGATCCTCCTTATTCTAGAGCCTGTAGTCATATTAATATTGATAATATAGATGTTAATCACGAATATGATGGTTGGCGATTAATTGATTATGCTGCTAAACATGGACATACGCTACTAATTCGTGAATTACATCGTCTTAGCAAAATCGACTTAACCGAATTAAATTCATATAATACTTCTCCTATGGAAATAGCTATAGAATATAGCACACCTGACACTATTATGGCTTTGTTAGATTTACCACAACTTACACCAGATATCGAAAATATAAATATAGGTTATGAAAATAGAATTTTGCTGAATAAAAAACTTCATACAGGAGATACTTTTCTAATACGTGCAGCAAAACTTGATAAAATGGATAATCTAGAGCTGTTATTAAAGTTAGGAGCCGATCCAAATCAAGTGGACATATTGAGCAAAACAGCCGCAGATTGGGCGTTAGAAAAACAATCCTATGATTGCCTCGTAATTTTATTAGCAAGTGGAGCAAAATTTCCACCTGATAGTGACGGTTATTTAGATAATATAAGAGAATTTTATAATGAACGCCTTGAGGTAATACAAGCTTTAAAAGAAGGAGATCTTTCTAAAGTTGAAGAAATGCTTAGAATAGAAAGATTAACACATAGTTTTTTAAGCATAGAAAATGAAAGTGCACCATATATAGCTTTCGTGAATAATAAATTTGAGATTTATGCAATGCTAAGATCTAAAGGTTTTGCTTTATTAGATTCAGAAAAATCTAGCATAAATGTAGATGTATTAAGAGATAGCGAAATTTCTTTATTAAGACAAGCAATGATTGCATTTACCAATAAACATGCTTATTCAAGCATAAATTACCTAATGTCCAGAACTAAGATTTTTCAATCAAGTGATGATCTTTTTGAGCAGGTGCTTTCTACATATAAAACACTTTCTAATATTCCAGAAGTACTTACTATTTTTGAAGTTTTAGAATATTCAAATGCTCCTCTTGATATTATATATGATTTTGAAAAAGATAATATAGAGGAAATTTCTGGAGGACTAGGATCAACGAAGGCAGCTGGGGTTTGTCAATTTAAAGCAGGTTACATATTTATTGGTGGCAAGGTAGATACTAGAGAATTATTAGGAACTATTGCTCATGAACTAACTCACCAAGCAGTTTATTTGTTATATAGAAATGATTGCAACCCCTTTGATACAGAGGATGCTAATGCAATAAGTAAATTGAGTAATGCAAGAGATCAAGCATATTATTTTTCAAAAGACCCGATAATAACTAGAGTCTTTACAGTTTACAAAGACACAGATTATGACGCAGAGATTATTGTACGAGTTCCTCATATATTAGCAAAATATGGATATAAAAAAGGCCATGAGTTGCTTGAAGATGAAGCTCCACTTTTAGTACAATTTTATCAAAATTTTATTGTTGTAAAAAGTAAGGAGTTTGTTGACCAGGTACGAAATCGTGGCATTACAGGAAATGTAAATCCAGAAACTAAAATGTTATTGGAAGTTTATTCAAAAGATGGTTTTTCTTACAAAGGATCTGCTTTATCTTCAGATAATTTATTTTATCTAGGTGCATTAACAGGAAATTTTATTATTTCTCCTACTATTCAATATTTTGATGATAAAGTTACTGGACGTAATGAAGAAAAAAAATTTTCGGAGTATTATACTGGTAATTTAAATACTCAGACTTTGGTTAAGTCTATTGTTTTTTCTACGGTTTTATATATTACGCCAGATTATTTTAGTATAGCAAATAAAATTCTCATCGCAAAAGTATCTAGTGATTTAGTAATCAATGAAATAAATTTGCCTTCAGGTTACGCCTTATCAGCTCTTGGTTATATTGCTAATTCCTTTGCTACTTTTTACATGACAGGTCAACATAGGCATATTGATTATGAGAGTCAACTATATCAAAAACATTCATTCATAATTGGCGCAGTTGTTACAAGTAGTGCAGATTTACTAAAATTAGCATACAATGCTTATGATTACATGATGATTGGCAAAGATTCTAATCTAATAAACACAGAAGAATAAACAATGCTTTCTAATTTAGAGATAACTGTTTTTATCAGCAAGAATTAAAGGCAAAATTCTTGCTCGCATATCTCAAATAGTATTTTCTAAGAGTAAAAATTCACTAACAAAGGGTTTGAACCATTGATTCCAAGTAGAGAGCAAAAAAAGGAAAAAATAT
>CANDYO010000104.1 GCA_947424995.1 Rickettsiales bacterium
TTAGAGGCGTTTCCACTTCACATATTGACTGGATAGAGAATATAATTAATAATACTCCCCTTAAGGTATTAGGTTATCTTACTCCTCTCGAAGCTTTACGTGAAAATAATGTCGTTGCGCTAGATTCTTGAACCCGCCTAATATTAATTATTAGGGCCTATACTTTTTAAATTGCAATATGAAGGAAATGAATTTATGCCTGTAAATCAACAATATTACTATCAAGATGAAGACATAGACGCATTACGTAAATCAAATAATCCCGATGTTACTTGGGCTCCAGCTATCCCAATGGAAGCAATAGGCGCTTTAAAAGATGAGTTTATTAATCTTGAGTCAGGAAAGAAACTCCTTTTGCCATTAAACGAAAATGGACATTGGATAGGAGCTATGGTTGAAAGAGAAACAAATGGTGAGCTCAGCATCACTTGGTTAGACTCTATGAATCCAAAACAAAAAATCCCACTTGCCACAAAAGAAGCTTTTGAAGAAGCTCTTGGTGTAGTTTTGATTCCAAAAAATAAAAAAGATGTAATACATCAACAAAAAGATGCAAGTTCTTGTGGTCCATGGATGATTGAAAACTTAAGAACTGCTAGTGGTCTTACAAGCAAGGAAGGATATAATAAAACTACAGAAGAGAATATTCGGCAATCTCATATTAATGAATTAGGCGAAGTTTTTGCTGAAAAACAACTCCATAATAACGCCTTAGAAAATATTGATCCAACAAAGCTTGAAGCTTTTAAGGGGACAGAACCGGAAAAGAAAGCTATGCAAAATTTAGCTACAAAAATTCAGGACACTACGCCAAAAGAATTTCAAGATGCTTTAAGTACTTTACAAAGTGTAAGCCCTCCTGGACACAAGAATTTTGAAAAAAATTGGGGTGATATCCAAAGAAACTTTCAAGATCAAAAAGATGTAACTCTTGAGATAAACTCTTCGATTAGAAAACCAGAATACCTTATTAGTTTAAATGAAAATATAAAACTGCAAGAACATTCGGCAGAAAATAGTAGAGCAAGTTCTAGAGCGAGCTCTAGATCAAACTCTATAGATCTACCCCCTACAAGTATTATCAATAATGATCATTATGATCTGAATGCTCCAACTAAAGAATTAGCCGAGATAATTCATAAAAATGCTTCTCCTCAATTAAAAGACGCCTTAGAAAGCTTTGTGGCTGTGGCTCCAGCGCTAACAAAAGAAGAGAGAGAAGATCAATGGAAAGAAATGAAAAGATATTTTAATAAGGAAAATGCTAAAGATGGCGATGTTTTTACTAAAATGGAAAGCCAGGGTTTTGATCATCGAAATGTGGATAGCCTTGAGCTCGTGAATAAATATGTTGAAGGTTATAAAAAAGCAGAAACAATGCGTAGTAAATATGAATCAACTAGCATAGCCCCCCCTTCTCCTATTACTATCTCTTCTGGTAAAACAGCTGAGAAAACTAGCGCTCATCGATAAAGAAAAATTTTAGTATATTCTACTTGCTCGGAATCAAAATAAGGCGTATCTTGTACGTTAAATATCAACCTAATTTTTGAGGAAAAATATGTCTATTCTAGTTGGTAAGGCGGCGCCTAATTTCGTTGCGACTGCTGTTATGTCTAATAATGATATCAATAATAGCTTTGATTTAACTAAATATTTAAATGGTGAAATGGGGGTGGTTTTTTTCTATCCCCTAGACTTCACTTTTGTTTGCCCAACTGAGATTATTGCTTTTAACCATCGTTTAGGTGATTTCACTGCCAGAAATGTTAAAGTGGTCGCAGTTAGTGTTGATTCACATTTTTCACATCATGCTTGGAAAGAAACCCCTGTAAGTCGTGGCGGCATTGGCAATGTTCAAATGCCAATGGTAGGTGATTTAAATAAATCTATCTCTAGAGATTATGGCATATTGTTTAATGAAAGCATGGCTTTAAGAGCATCTTTCTTAATCGACAAGCAAGGCATTGTAAGGCACCAAGTAGTGAATGATTTTCCACTTGGCAGAAATGTTGATGAAATGCTACGGATGGTAGATGCTCTAATTCATCATAATGAATTTGGTGAAGTATGCCCAGCAGGCTGGAATAAAGGTGAAGATGCCATGAAACCTAACGCTGAAGGAGTTTCAGATTACCTAACTTCTAATGCTGATAAATTATAATAGATATATGAGTGATACTAAACATTACAAAGTTATAGTTATTGGATCTGGTCCAGCAGGTTATACAGCAGCGATTTACGCTGCTAGAGCCTCCTTAGAACCATTATTGATTACAGGAACTCAGCCTGGTGGTCAGTTATCAATTACTACCGACGTAGAAAACTATCCTGGCTTTGCTACTGTTATTCAAGGTCCATGGCTAATGGAACAAATGGAGCAACAAGCTGCTCATGTCGGCACAGAAATCGTTAATGATTATGTAAATACAGTAGATCTAAAAAATAAGCCTTTCGTTTTAACCACAGATTCTGGTAAAAGTTATACCGCCGATAGCGTTATTATTGCAACCGGCGCTCAAGCTAAATGGATGGGGCTTCCTAGTGAAACAAAATTTCAAGGTTTCGGAGTTTCTGGTTGTGCTACTTGTGATGGATTTTTCTTCCGCAATAAAAAAGTTATTGTAGTTGGCGGTGGTAACACTGCTGTTGAAGAAGCGCTGCACCTTACTCATCACGCTAGTGAAATTATTTTAGTTCATCGTCGTGATCAATTAAGAGCTGAAAAAATTCTCCAAGACAGATTATTCAACCACCCTAAAATAAAAATCATGTGGAATACTGCTTTGGAAGAAGTTTTAGGTACAGACAATCCTAAAAATGTAACCGGAGTTAGGTTAAAAAACACCTTAAATAACGAAATAAATGAAATGGATATAGATGGTGTATTTATCGCTATTGGCCACAGCCCAAACACAGCTATATTTAAAGATCAAATAGAAATGGATAAAGAAGGCTATATTATTACTAAGCCAAATAGCACTCAGACTAATATCCAAGGAGTTTTTGCTTGCGGAGATGTGCAAGATAAAATTTATCGCCAAGCAGTAACAGCTGCTGGAACTGGCTGTATGTCAGCTTTAGAAGCCGGAAAGTTTTTAGATAGTTAAAAAAGAGCAAAATCACATGGATAATCAAGATATAGTTTATGTAGATCATCATAAGATTCACTGTGAAGGACTAGAAGATGGTGTTGGTCACCCTCTGGTGTATTTAGAAATCAAAGATAAACAAGTTGAATGTCCATATTGTAGTAAAATATTTAAACTAAGAAAGTAGATAATATGCAACTAACCACAGAAGTTCAAAAAATTTTAAGCCATTATGAAAGTGATAGCCCTGGCACCAAAAGCAATTTAGCTAGAATCTTAATGAATGGTAAATTGGGTGGTACAGGGAAATTATTAATTTTACCTGTCGATCAAGGTTTTGAGCATGGGCCAGCTAGAAGCTTTGCCAGTAATCCTGAATCTTATGACCCACATTATCACTATAGCCTAGCTATTGAAGCTGGTTTGAGTGCTTATGCTGCACCGCTAGGTATGATTGAAGTTGGAGCAAGTAAATTTGCCGGCGCAATCCCAACGATTCTTAAAGTTAATAGTTCAAATTCGCTGTCTTCAGCTAAATCAGTACCATATCAAGCGATTACTGCATCAGTTAGAGATGCGTTGCGTTTAGGCTGCTCTGCTATAGGCTTTACTATTTACCCAGGTTCAGATGCTGCTTACGATATGATGAATGAAATAAGAGATATGACTGAAGAAGCAAAAGCTTACGGCTTAGCTGTGGTGATTTGGTCTTATCCTAGAGGTGGAGATATATCTAAAGCTGGAGAAACTTCTATAGACACTATTGCTTATGGAGCGCATATGGCAGCTCTACTTGGAGCGCATATTATTAAAGTTAAACCACCAACAGATTATTTAGAAAATGTGGAAGCAAAAAAAGTCTATTTAGAGCAAAGAATACCTATTGATACCTTAGCCCAAAGAGTTGCTCACATTAAGGACTCTTGCTTTGCTGGAAAAAGAATTATTGTATTTTCTGGTGGAGCTAATAAGTCTATTGATTCTATCTATGAAGAAGCCGCATCTATCCGTGATGGAGGTGGCAATGGTTCAATTATAGGCAGAAATAGCTTCCAAAGACCGCGTGCTGAAGCATTAAAAATGCTCAGTGATGTTATTGATATCTATAAAAGCTAGAAGAAATAGTAAAGAATGTTGCACGAGTTAAGATTTTATTAAAAAACATGATGTCGTCATCCTTGCCGCCAGCTTTAGCTGGCGGCGAGGATCCAGTTGAAATCTTTTAAAGCCCTTAAGAACTCTAAATTATAAGAGATTTAATCTGGACCCTCGGCCTTCGGCCAAGGGTGACGGCTTTGCGTGCTTATAGTTCTGATTTTATCCCATAAAATAGTCTCTATTTAGCAATAGCCTCAAATAAAAAGTCTTTTCGCTTTATTTTTCTAATATATCTGATATCATTCGCATCTAAATAATTTTTTTCTTCATAAATTAATGGTCATTACTTGTAGTAGAAAGTTTAATTTTGATGCAGCGCATCGAGTTAAAAATCACGAAAGCAAATGTAAACATTTGCATGGACACCGCTTTTTAGTGGAAGCAACCTTCGCAACCGAAAAAGGGCTAGATCCTGTTGGTAGAGTTATTGACTTCGGAGTACTTAAAGACATATTAGGTGCTTGGATAGATGATAATTTAGATCATAATATTTTATTATTTGAAGAAGACCGCCCACTAGGAACGCTAATAGCAGACTATACAGGGCAAGAAGTATTTTATCTGCCATTTAATCCGACAGCTGAAAACATAGCTTATTATCTTCTTCATGAAATCTGCCCTAAATTATTTCCTGGCGATGTTAAATGCATAAAAATTAAGATCTACGAGACTCCAAATTGTTCTAGCGAAGTTGTCTTGGCTTAAGAGATAATACTATTTTTTTGAGACTTTATAGCTTGAGTTCTTACAATCTTTTGTTTTGGTTCAGATACTTCATGAGGCTGTAAATTATTTTCTAAAGCATCGCCATAAATAAATTTTATATATTCTGATATACTTTTCTTTAATTGGTTTATATTATTTTGATTATTCTTAGACATTGCTTTGGTCCTTACTTGTTTCTTGATATGTAGTTTTATCCTAGCATGTTTTAATTAACCAATAGTTAAGTTTATAATTTAAATATATGTCTATCCAAAAAGAAATTGATCAAATTTTTACGATACTCTCTAAAAATAATCCAAATCCTAAAACTGAATTATATTTCACTAACGAATTTACTTTGCTGATAGCAATAGTACTTTCAGCTCAATCAACAGATGTTGGAGTAAATAAAGCTACCCTAAAATTATTTACGGTAGTCCAAACGCCTCAAGATTTATTAAACTTAGGTTTAGAAAATTTAAAAACCTATATTAAATCATTAGGCTTATATAATAATAAAGCCAAAAATTTAATTGCATTAGCTAAAGATTTGTTGAGTAAGTATCAAGGAGTTATCCCTACTAGCTTAGTAGAATTAGAACAATTACCAGGTGTTGGCAGTAAAACAGCTAGAGTTTTTTTAAACTGTGCTCATAATGTGCCGGTCATTGCAGTAGATACCCATGTATTTAGGGTTAGCAATAGACTGGGAATAATTAAAGCTAAAACGCCTAAGCAAGCTGAAATAGAATTAAACAAAATTATTCCTGCTAAATGGAAATTACATGCTCATCATTGGTTAATATTGCATGGACGTTATATTTGCAAAGCAAGAAATCCAGATTGCCTAGATTGCCCAATTAAAGATTATTGTGATTTTATAAAAAATAAGGACAAGTAAGTTATTTACCTGTCCTTATTTTTTTAGAGATGATCGAGTTATAAATTAACTAACGTCGTCAAGCGCACCAGTTAAACCGGTTATACAGCTGTTTAGATCTGAAGCAGTTGCCATAGGACAATGATTAGAACATGTAGCTGTAACTGTGTACATATCATAGGTAGTTAACAGATCATTTGCACTTTTCCATCCATCTAGAGTAGCTCCACTACATGGACTTATATCAAACGTGCCACCAAAAGCTTTAGCAATAAAAGGAATAACGCCATGAGCTATTTTACCACCACTTAGAGCTGCATAACCTGTCAAAGTACTTAGAGTAGGAGGAATTGCACTAGCAGGTATGAAACCAGTCATGCTATTTAACGCTGCATATTTTGCACTTAGATCTGCGATAACTGTTGAAGGTATTGCCCCTGTTGCTACAACACTAAAGTCCACTAAATTACCAGGAAGCTTATTAGTTAGAGTAATTACTGGTTCATAAGTAGCACTTAGATTTGCAATCGCTGCTGCTGGGATTGCTCCAGTTGGTACAGCAGTAAAGTCAGCGGTAGAAAGATCAACATTAGAACCACCAAGCTTGCTAGATGTCGTAATAATTGTTTGGTAAGTAGTACCTGCAGTTGCTGATGTTAAGTAATCCGTTAATACTACTGCTGTTGCTGGGATTCTTCCAGCTGGTACAACACTAAAGTCAGTGGTAGAAACGTCAACATTAGAACCAACAAGCTTACTAGATCCTGAAATAATTGGTTGGTAGGTAGTCGCAGCAGTTGCTCCGGTTAAGTAAGTAGTACTTTGATCTGCAACTGCTGATGCTGGGATTGCTCCAGTTGGTACAACACTAAAGTCAGTAGTAGAAACGTCAACATTAGAACCAGCAAGCCTACTAGATCCTGAAATAATTGGTTGGTAGGTAGTCGCAGCAGTTGCTCCGGTTAAGTAAGTAAGACTTAGATCCGGAATAGCGCTAGCAGATATGAAACCACTGCTAGCATCTAACGCTGCATAATGACTAGATATGTCGGCTAAATCACCAAATGTAACAGAATTAGCGGCTATTATAGTAGGAGTGAAAGTTCCATCACCATTATCCGTACTACCAGTTACTGCCCCAGGTTGAATGTTACCAGTTGTTACAGCAAGAAGGCCTAAGGCATTATTATCAACAGATTGAGCTACATAATGATTAGTTCCAATAGATTGATTAGCTATATCTGGTCCTGCAACACCACCTTGAGCTATAACTCCAGGAATCATTACAGGATTACCACTAC
>CANDYO010000105.1 GCA_947424995.1 Rickettsiales bacterium
TTTTATACTTTATTTAACTATAGTAGCGATAAATTAACAAAAGGTAAAATTTAATAAAGTTTCAATTTATATTTGCAAGTTATAATAAAAAATAGTATCGATGGATTTTGATAACTAAGATGATGATACCGCGCCGCAACATTGTTTATTAAAAATTATTGCATGAGATTTAATTAGGAATAAAAACACGCAAAGCCGGTCACTGCAAGGCCTAAATGCCGAGCTACCTAGCATATTTTGCTGCAATCGTAACTCATGCAACCTTACGATTTATAGATCTGGTTTTTTATTTTTCAAGCAAGACAAACACAGTCTTGTAAGTTATAACCACCTAAAACCTCTGGACAATAATCACTAAAATAATAAGGACCAGCAGATGTGATAGCATTATCGTTATTATGTTGATCATCAAAAAGATCATGAGTGTAGATAAATTCTAAAAGCTCAGCTTTACTTTTAATATTATGGGTCTTTAAAAAATCTACAAATTCTTTTTCCAATACTGTTGACTTAGATTCCTGATCAAAAAATTGATTAGGATTGGATGAAGTTATAAAATTTCGCACAAAATCAAAAGCTTCAATTAAATTAGAATTCAGAGCGACAGCAGCATTAATTGGCACTAGCAATTCAAGCATTTTATCAACTGAAATTACCATAGGAGCGTCATAGGTTAGATCTGGAACAAGATTTGCTTTACTTACGAAAATATATGAAACATCAATAATATCTTTAGGTGTAGTAGATATAATTTTTGAGTAATTTAAAACAGTATTATTAAAAAAAACATTATTGCTATTTATCTTATAAAAATGATCGTTAATATTGTTCGATGCTGCATGATTTATAATTTTAGCCGTCAAGTCATATAATAAAAAAATAGATAAAAAAGGTTGACTTTTTTCGCTTAAAAAATCTACTAATAATATATGATCGCTAAGTTTATCAATATTTTTTGTCATTTCGGAATTTGAAAATTCTAATAATACTTTTATATTTGATTCTAATTTATTTTCTTTAAGATCCGGTAAACTCGCTTTAATTAGATTGCTTTGTTTTGATTTTATAGCTTCATTATTAGAGTTAATAGAAGATTTTACAAAATAATATATAGCATATTTTAAAGATTCTGTTATAGCTGTAGGTCCATATTTATAAAATATATTTTGATTCACATTAGCATTATTGCTATCGATATTTGCTATAGCTTCATTAAAGTTTAAACCACAAAACTTACGACTAATATCTCCTTTTAAAAAATATACAGTAACTAAACTTGTAGCAGTTTTAGTGAGTTCTAAAAGAATGATATTTCTAAAGTTGTTATTAAATTCTTGTTTAAATCCTAGATGAGTATCATTTTTGAGATTAAATAAACTATTGAGAGTGTAAAAAGCCTCAATAGGATGCTTTAATTTCTCATCTAAATCAAAATTATTATTTGAATATAATGCTTCTAATACGCCAAGTGTTGCGGGTACTAATTTAATTAAATGTCCATGATTTTGATATGTTGCTCTTGGTGAAAATTTTTCAAAGATAGGCGCCATAGATTGAGCTAACCAAACGCTATTAGAAAGTATATTTTTAGGCGAAGATATAAATTGTTTTAGCAAATAATCAGTAAAGCTAGCCGCAAAACCTATACCAGCCCCAAGTAAAGCGCCGTAAAATCCTTTTTTACCTAAAATGGCTCCTGTTCTTGCTTCGGCGATTGCTATAAATGAAGAGATTTTTAAAATATTTGCTATAAAAGGCACGTATGAGTAATAAGGCGGCGAATAATCTATTGTTTTTAAAGTGTCGGAATTTTTTAGGCTTACCATAACCGGTCTCTAATTATTTACAATGTATCAAGTGGTAGCGAAAAATTAACCAACTGTCAATAAATTATTTAAATTTTATTAAGAAATTAGAGCTTTTGCGAGTGCCGTAACCATATAAATATAGAAATTAATAAAAAAGAAATTTGGCTTCGTTGTAAGAAAAATACTTCCAAAATCTAATGATGAATGTTTTTTTTAGCAATCCAGATAAAAAATAAGCTGAAGACTTGGAATTACAAAGCGCTCATTTACTTAAAGGAATATGAACAACAAGCTATTCAGCCTAAAAATTCAATTTATACTTGCAAATCATCGTAAAAAATAGTATCGATGGTTTTTAGTGATCTAAAAATAATATTGCACCGCAACATTATTTGTCACGCCCATAAATTTAAGGAGTAATTATCATGACCAAGCTTGCAGTGGTTACCGGTGGAACTAGAGGAATTGGCAGAGCAATTTCAACAGAGCTACAAAATGATGGATATGTCGTGGTCGCAAATTACTCAACCAATGATGCGCGAGCTAAAGAATTTAGCGAAGAAACTGGTATTAAGACTTTAAAATGGGATGTATCAGATTATGCAGCTTGTCAACAAAACATAACTAAGATATCTAGCGATATGGGCATGCCTATTTCAGTACTTATTAACAATGCTGGAATAAGTCGAGATTCTATGCTTCATAAATTGGAGCATGAAAATTGGTTAGAGGTAATTAATGTCAATTTAAGCTCCTGCTTTAATATGTGTAAAGCTGTAATCACTTCTATGCGCGAGCAAAATTATGGCAGAATTATTAATATAAGCTCTATCAATGCCTTAAGCGGCAGAGTTGGAGTTACTAATTATTCAGCAGCTAAAGCCGGGATATTAGGCCTTACCAAAGCCTTAGCTAGAGAATCAGCTAGCAAAGGCATAACTGTTAATGCTGTTGCGCCTGGCTATATAGACACTGAATTACTTAGCAATGTTCCTGAAAATATCATGCAAGATTTAATCAGTCAAATTCCGGTTGGGAGACTAGGAAATCCTAAAGAAATAGCTAGACTAGTTAAGTTTTTAGTCTCGCAAGACTCAGGTTTTATTACTGGTGAAACTATCTCCATTAATGGTGGTCATCATATGCAGTAAAAACCACCCCAGAACATATCATCTAAAATATATTTTGACTAGATTTAGGTCTAACAGCGACACTTAGAGAGTCAACGCTATCAACGGTCTGTTTAATTGGTTGTTTTTTTACTATTGCTTTAATTTTTAACACTTCCGATTCAATAGCTTTATTATATTTTGATTTTTTTATTCCTATATCATCCATTGCTTGTTCTACCCATCTTTTAACAAAAGATCTAGAATTTTGCTTATTATCATTGGAAACCAATGTGTCTACATGCATTTGTATAAGTTTCAAATCTTTTTCATCTATAGTAATAGCTTGAGGGTTTTTTTCTTGAATTAATAGCTCAGAAATTTTCTCAATAAAATGATCTCTTATAGCTATCTTGTTAATTGGATCGTTAGTTGATCTATACTCAGCTATTACGTCTTCAGTAATTCTTATTAACTCTTCATTACAATTTATATTTAAATTATTTTTTCTTGTGTTTTCTTCGGTTGCAAATATTTTTTTCTCTGTTGGAGTTCTTTCAACTTCTGTGCATACTCCTTTCTCTATCAAGATATCATATAACCTTTCTGGTAAAATCTTGCTAAATTTTATATCTTCATCAAAAGGAAGTTCTATTGCTTTTTTAAGGCCATATTTATTTTCCACCCACTCATTTAAGTCAACCAATGACGCAACCATTTCGCTTGCAATAAAAGCAGAGCACATCATTTTCTTAACATCTTTTCCTTCTTTCTGTCTGTTGCTAAGAGAGTATTGGCCACCAAACATTTTATCGCGAATTTGGTTGAGATCTTTTCGCTCTCTTTTCCTCTGATTAACAGAAAAAATCTTAGATAAACCTATATTTATTCTTTGAAAAAGATTTATATGAGCATGCATACCTTCGTATATATTTTTATCATTTTGAGCTTGATAAATCTTATCCTGAATAACTTGATATTGTTTTTTTATTTCCTCTTTCCAGTTTGGAGCTTTAGCATTTAATTCTTCTTGATTTGCTTGTGAAATTAATTTTGTTACATCAATCTTTAAAACACTTGAATATAAATATTCTTTTAGTTGAATTTTATCTTCTGCTCTATATCTATCACCCTGTAGATGAGCTTGTTTAAATGATGAATTAGGCTGCACAATTATTTTACTCACATGATGGTATTTAGTAATAAATCGTTTGATTAATCTTTGCTCAAGATTAATTTTCTCAGAAACAAGCCTCGTACTTTTATAACCATCCTCAAACATTAGATCACCGCTTTCTAATTTTAATTCTGTAAATATTTTTTCTTCAACTTTTCTAAAAGTTTGGCTAGTATTTTTAACTCTATCAGCAAAAGCTCCTAAATAATCTCCTGTAAATAAATTTAGAGATTTACCCATCTCTATTTCTTCTAATCGCTTAGATAAACTTACTGCTCTACTAATTAACCCAACCTCTTCTATGGTGATTTTTTCTGCTTGATCAACATTTTGGATAAGACAATCTAATTTATCTGCTGCATGAAAAAATCCTTCAATATTTTGAGTTGCGTATGTAAATGAACATATATAATCAGCGGTTTTATCCCCTCCTGGTATTTCTGTATCACTTATAGTTCTTAGCTTTCTATTCAAAGTCATATTGCCCATATTTTCGATAAGAAAATTTTGTAAGAACTCTAACTCTGAAGCTATTAATGGGCCACCCCGATTTTGATCAGTGCAATAATCTAATAATTTTAATGCGTGATACTCTTTGTCACTAAGAGCGGTAACAGATTTTTTGTTTTCTTTAACACTTAATAGATCATTAATTAGCTTATCCCTTTCTAAATCATCCATCCAATATAATGTAACGTCTCTATCAAATTTTTCTTTCATATTTTTCTCTTAAAGCCATTACTCTTTTTCTATTATCCTCTCAAATTAATAAAGTTTTAGTTAACTTATGAAAAAATTATTTTCAGCTAACCTATCTTCTTTACATAAACGTAGATTTATGGCAGAATCCTCTAGATAATTGTTATAAATATTTATTAGTATAAAATGACCGATTTATTAGACGAAGTTAAGGAAGATATCCGCGAAGAAAGATATCAATATATTGTACGGAAATTTACTAAATTTTTTAGTATATGCGCAGTGATAATTATTATTGGTGTTAGTATATATGTCTGGAAAGAACATATTGCTAGTAAACTTCAGCATAATTTAGGTTTATGGTTTAGCCAAGCAACTACTGCTATAGAGCAAAATCAACTAGATGAAGCAATCACTTATTTGGATAAAATCATCGAACATCCCCATCAACAATATGCAGCATTGGCATATCTCAATAAGGCAGCTATTTTATTGAAGCAGAATAAAATTGGCGAAGCTGAAAATATTTTATTAAAAATGGCGGATCATAAACATTTCAATGTAGCTTTAAGAGAGTTATCTCAAATGATTTACCTTAGCAATAAGTTAATTAATAATGAGGATGATAAAAATGCAGTTGACGAAATGCTGGCCAGCTTAACTAAAGAAAATAAACCATGGCAATTGTCAGGATTACAGCTAAAAGCTTTATATGATATTAAACGTAATAAAATTGATGATGCGAAAGCGAGCTTAAATCAAATTATTTCTTCTAAGCAAGCTAACTACTCAAGCAAAGACACTGCTTCTAGTATATTATCAGTTATTTCCAGAACCCATTAGGCATATATGAAGTTTTTAATTAAATTATTTATCCAAAATTTATTGATCATATTTATATTAGTTTCATGTGCTGATGGTGAATTTTTTGGTAAGAAAAAAGCTCCTCTTCCTGGTACAAGAGTAAATGTGCTGCACTATGATTTAATGAAAGATGAAGCTCCAATTAATTCCAATAATATTAGCATTCCTCCACAAACAGTTTCAAGTGCCTGGGTATCGAGTGATATAGGTCAATTTACTGAGTTAGCAGAAAATATTAGCTTAGGCAATAAATTGAAGTTAGTTAATAGTTTTCATCCAAATAACTTCAACCCATCATCACTAGATTCAGCTATTTTAATTATTGATAATATTTTATATAGCTATACAAAAGCTACTCTGGCTGCTTATGATTTAACGAAAAAACGAAGCCTTTGGTCAAAAGAAGCGGTTAAAGGAAGCGAAAGAAATGATGTACTTGGCGGCAGCATGACCTATGTAAATGGGGTTATTTATTTGTCCTCTGGTAGCCGTGACTTAATTGCTTTTGAAGCTGACACTGGTAAAGAACTATGGCGTTTTGAAGCCCACAACGTAGTGCGTCACATAGCTTTAGTAAACGAAAACCAAATATATGTTAATAGTACTGATAATACTCTATCTTGCTTGAGCTTAGACGGAAAGCTTCTGTGGCGTTATAACGGGGTTATTTATTCATTGATTACTAGTCGCTTCTATGTGCCTAACGTCGTTCATCATGATAAACTGATTACTATCACTACTGCTGGCGACTTAGTGGTTTTAAATAAATATGATGGTCAAGAAATAACTCAAGTTAATTTAGCTACCACTTCAGTTATAGGTGATGGTAGCTTAGCTAAAGGGCCGATTGCTTCTCCTGAGCTTATTGGTAATCATCTTTATATCCTAACTGGTGAAAGTGATTTTCTTAAAATAGATCTAGAAAATCCTCAAATTCTATGGAGACAAAATTTTCCTGCTGCTAAAGCTTTCTGGATAGCTGATAATACAGCTTATTTGCTTAGTGATAATAATCAATTATTAGCTCTTGATAATTCAAGTGGTAAAATTATTTGGGCAATTGATTTACCTAAGGATCCAAAAGCTAAAAAATTAGTAGAGTTCTATGGACCTGTTTTTGCAGGGGATCAATTAATTTTAACTTCAGCTAATGGTGAGTTTTTCACTTTTTCTCCTAAAGATGGAAAGTTAATTACTAATTATAAAAATAACTTTTCTACTAATCAAATGCCATTTATTGTTAATGATAAAGCTTATTTTATCGGCACGAATGGTAATATCTCTGTTTGGCAATAAATTTTATGAAAGAATATACAGTAGCAATAGTTGGACGTCCCAATGTGGGCAAGTCAACCTTATTTAATCGCTTGGTAGGTAAAAAACATGCTATTGTTGATGATATGCCCG
>CANDYO010000106.1 GCA_947424995.1 Rickettsiales bacterium
GTGACTTAACTGGTCTAGGCCCATTAAATAGCACTTTATATAAAATGATGATGCAACCCAATATAGCTGATAAGCAAGATTTTATAGACTTCACCTCAATTACACCACGTAGTTTTGAGCAAGGACTCGAGTCAGAACCGCTAACTGTACAGTCACTATGGCATGCTAGGTTATTTCTATTAAAGCCACTGCTCAAACTAACTTTAGGATTGTTTTGGATCGCTTCTGGTACGATCGCTAGTATTTTAGCTCCTGAACCAGCGCTAAAAGCTATAAAGGAACTGGGCTTTAGCTCAACAACCTCGTCAATAATATTATATTCAAGTTGTTTTATGGATATAGCGCTAGGGATATTATTATTGTTAAAGAAAAAAATATCTAGAATCTGCTTATTGCAAATTTCAGTGATATTAGTTTATACATTAGTCTTAACTATACTAAGACCTGATTTATGGCTTGAACCACTTGGTAGCTTACTTAAGAATATTCCAATAATATTATTAACCCTAATATTAATGGCTATCGAAAAGGATAAATAATGGATTGGTATCTCATTATCAAGACGGTGCATATTATTAGCTCGACTATTTTATTTGGCACTGGAATAGGTATTGCATTTTTTATGTGGTGGACAAATAAAAAAGGCGATTTAGCAGCTAAAGTTTTTGTAGCTAAGACTACAGTGCTTGCTGATTTTATTTTCACTTTACCAATCGTGATTATTCAGCCAATAACAGGAATTATATTGATCAAAATGGTTGGCTATGATTATATCAGTTTATGGTTAGTCTTAACTTATATTGGTTATGTTATAGCTGGAATTTGTTGGTTGTCAGTAGTATTTATTCAAATTAAGTTGCGGAGTTTAGTCATTGAAGCATTAGAGAATAATAAAGAACTATCAGAAGAATATTACAGGTTATTTAAGTTATGGTTTTATCTAGGTTGGCCGGCTTTTATTAGTTTGATAGTAATATTCTTTTTGATGGTTTTTAAACCTACATAAGATATATTAAATAATAAGACAGCTTTTAAACTTATCTAAACAAAATCATATGCAATACCATCCGCCAATCCAGTCGTTTATTCACGAACTTTCTTTAAAAGTAAACCCTAAGCACATCTATTTTGATCAAAATAGAGAACAGTTCGCAATCCTCCCTCTTCACTGCACCACCTTTGGTTATTTTTAGCCACATCTCCAGTAATATTTCCAAATCCCACTTCTATCTTCTAAGGCCCAGTATTTCTATAGCTTTGAAGCCATTAACCATTGATTTTACCTCTCATTTTTAGCCCTAAAAATCACCTAAAATCACCCTATTTTTTACCAATTTTACTGCTATTTTGTCTCTAATCTCCGTTTAAGGTATTGATAAAATAAAAAGGTATACTGCTTAGAAAGCTTGAGCTACAGAGGAGGTTTGTAAAATGATAGAATCGCAGGAGCGAAGAATTTTATAAACTGACAATATGGGTATTAATAAGCACTTTTGCGCACTAAAATGAATATAGTTTGCTAATTTCTATTGAATTCATAAAAATTAGTCTGTAATTTTGCAAATAACTCTTAAGCCTTACAAAAATAGTAACAAAACTCAAAAATGAGATTAGTATTATGCCCCCTAAAGAAAAAAAGAAAGCTGAAGCAGGATTTACATTCTACAGAAATTCAACAGGTCAAGTACCAGATATAGTAATAAATTTGATAAAACCAGATCTATATCAGAAAGGCATTAATCAAATAAGAGAAATACTAGGCAACTGCAGAAATAAAAATATATTAATTCCATTTAAAGTTAGATCTCCTAATTATCCTATTACAACAACTTCAAGAGATGAACTGCCAATTTTTTTGATGAAGTCTTTTGATCTATACATAGTAGGATATAAGATAAAAGATTATCTAAGAATTTTTAACGATAAAGAATTGCGCTATACATCAGAAACTCAATATAATTTTTATGATTTACGCCTGAAGGGAGAAGATAAAGATGCAAATCTTAGAGTAACTCATACGGTAGGATACACCGTTGCAGAAGCAGTTAGAAGCAAAGAAATAGAAAGATCTATTTCGCAGTATATAGACAAAAAATCATATTCCTTTCGTATTGATACAGATTCCGTCTTCAAAGATAAAGAAGATTATAATCTAACGCATGATTCAAATGACAACGATTGTATACTAGAACTTCAAGGATCTTTTGATAGGATTGAAAACATAAAAATAGCAGATATAAAAGGTGATTGGGAGCATGAATCTTATACAGGAGCTGTGGCTCCAGAAGTGGATACTATTAGTGAAATTTATCGTCAAATGATGGCTGCTTGTTTTGTATTACCTCATTTTATATCTTATAGCGATGAGCAGCAAGAGGATGAGTCTCAAGAAGATGAATTGCAAGAAGCTGAGCTTCATAGCGAAGAAGTGGATATAGTACGTTCAAATTATAATAACGTAATTCTAGAATTACAGCATAAAATTGATCGGGATATAAGCTATAGTAATGCATTTTTAGCATCGCAACATAAAATTGCTCAAAATCTAAAGCCTGTAGTTGACGTAATGCACTCTAAAATAGGAATGTTTTGTAATGCAATGTTTTATGAAGGCTCTACAGTTCCTGCTAAAAGTAATGGAACTTCTTCAACGGCTCCAAGTTCTGCTGGATTATATCAAGAGAGCTCTTCTTCAGGGCATTACACAAAAATACCTGAATCAGAAAGATTTACCTTTAGTTTATCTGATAATAAACCTGATGACAACGATAAAGGCGGAGGAGCAATACGTACCAACCCTTCCTCTGAAGAAAATAAAATTGGTACAGCAACAAATATATTGCTTAACTACTATCTTTCTTGGTTGCAAAATCTACCTCAATGGCTCCAGGACCAAATTCTAAATTCTACTCCTATTAAAACGTTAATTGAGTCTATAAAACAAAATTCACTAATTGATAAACCAAAATCGGTTGCTGAAGATTTTTACAACAGGATGCTTAATGTTCAAGATACCTATAATCATATGGACTCTATAGAAGACGATATAAATCAAAAAGCACAAGCTTCTAATAGTAATGATGCTTCAGGTATGATTGATATGACTATAAAGTTAACAGTAGCATTGGGAGGTATAGTTTTAATTTTACCAACAATGATAGAATCAAGTGTTGACCTATTAGGAAAAACCAGTGCTTTCAGTGGAGTTTTTAGTGATGCTATACTACATAGCACTGAAATCTTATAACAGAACTATATGCAGAGATAGAGAGTTAATAATTACGAAAATAAATCCCGCTCTGTTCATCCTAAATTTGTGGGATCTCTTTTCTTAGTAGATCCTGCAGTTTTAAATATCTAGGTTGTTTACCATCTAGGATAGATTCTACAATATCTGGAGCAAGTAAGTTTAACCTTAGCAAGCGACCAACATATCCTTTTGTAAGTCCTTCTTTATTAGCCAATTCAGTTATGGTCATCTTAGGATTATTGCCTAGTTTTTTCTGTAACTTATAAGCCTTCACTAATGCGTTGATGGAGCTGTAGTCGTAGTTAAGTTTGTCATCATCTAAAACTTTATTTTTAGGCAAAATAATCGTTGAGGTGTTCCCCCCTCTTCTCTTTATAGCCATAGGAATAAATATATTGATACAATTTTCTTCTGCTGCTGTTGTTTGAATATTTGTCATATTTTATGCTGCCTCTTGAGTTAGTTCATCTTTAAGCAGATAGAGTATGCTTTGATTTTAAATAATAAAAATACAATTCCAAATTTACTTAACCATGGAGTGAAGCTTAATTTGATGTCTGCAATATTGCTTGATCTCAAAAGTGAAATCTATAATCTTTTAGAAGAGAAAGACCTAGACGTAAACAATATTGATGACGATGATAATACAGCTTTGCATCATATCGCATCAAAGGGTTATCTGGATATTGCTGTTAAATTATTGGCCAAAGGCGCAAAAATAAATGTTCTAAATAAAGATAATAAAACAGCGCTTGATATGGCCATATCTGCTGAACAACGAGTATATGATGGGAATAAATCAATGATTACTTATTTGATTTCATATGGTGCTCAGACTGGCTGTGAATACATGAAAGCCCTGGAAATAATTGAGTGTAATGCTAATCCAGGACAAAGAAAATCTATTGTTATAGATATGAAGAGTAGAAGGGTCTTGAATTAGGTCTGGTATTCTATCAAAAATTAAGCCTTATGAGTTACTCATTGACAAAGACCAATCCATAACCAATAATACAACTATGGCGAATGTATAATGCGCGTCTTTTTCTATCGTAGAGTGTGCGAATTTATAGTAAAGCAATGTATAAGAATATGAAGATTAGCCATTTACTAAAATCAATAGCGTAATTCTATAAGCTCTCGCTTTTACTGCTAATTTTATTACTATGTATAAACATCTATATTAGCGTTAGTCTAGTATTTTAATTGATGGAAAAACATATGCTAAGAATTACAAGAGAACATCAAAGATTATTTTCAGAATACATACCTGAATCATATAGCCAAATAATGGATAGGCTAAATGATATGAATCGATATGAGAGCCTACCAACTGGCTCCGGATTGACTGAAGAAGCGAATCAATTATACGACCAAAAAAGGCTAGAATTTATAAGATTAAATATTGATACTCTAATAAATTACCATAGTGAACCTGGGCAGTTGGTTCCGCAAGTATTATCAGCAAAAAAAGAGTTAGAGGCAATAGCTTTAGATAATGCTAAGGAACTAATCTTAAACATATCACGTCAATTAGTTTATTTATCTAAAAACATGCGAGATCAATTTGAGGAATTACTTTCATCCTCCAATTTTGCGTGGAAAAAATTTGAGCAATTAGGGTCTTTAATGATATCTCATGAAGATGAGCTTATATGTATGTACCCAGCTGATCAATCTTACAACGCTGCAGTTTATGAACGAGCTTTTAATGAATATGTTGAAAGCGAGAAAATAGCTATAGCAGCAATACCAACCATTATAAAAGATGATATGCCAGAATTACAAAAGTTTGTAACTCATATGACGGAGTATCGATTAGCACGAGATTCAGGAGCAGCCTTTTCAGCAAGAATTCCAGCAATTAATTTAAGTGCATCTATAATTTTAATAAATAGAGTATGCGATCTTAATAATATAATTAAACTTATAAGGATTGCCAATCCAGAGCTTGATGATTTTTCTGAATCGACTTCAACGCTTATAGGAAACAATAGACCTAGAATAAATCTTAATACAGATGAAAAAAGATATGCTGTACTTAGAAGATTAGAAATTGCAGGAGAACTAACCGTAGATAATAATTTTTCTGATGAAATAAGGTTGGATCAAAATGTGGATTGGGATTTATTTAAGAAATTACGTCATGCACTCGTTCATCAAGAAAGATATCAGAACAGAGAAAAAGTAGATTTTATTATTGATAATCCTAAAATTTTAGAAGGGATGTTAAGAGAGTTGTATAGCTTAACACCAATATGCTTTAATACCTTACTCTTAAGAGATGCTGCTGCACAATATACTGGTGATGGAGAAAATTTATGGTCTCAAATTTACTCTAGAAGAGCTCCTCAAGTTACTAATACTCCTCTAGCTTTACATCCAGTAGCACAGCAGTCTCTAGCAACATTAATGGCTAATATAACTTCACCAACCAAGAGCAACTTAAACACTTTCTTAACTTTTTTGGATCGAAATAATGCTGCTGCTAATATACAACGATTTTGGCTAGATTTTTCAGAACAAAAACTAACTTCGCTGGATAAGGATATTATTGCGCAATCGAAAGTTTTTATAAATGAAAAGCGAAACTCGAGTCTAATTACAACAGAAGATGCCACTTGGTATGAAAGGAATATTATTAAACCAGTAGAAGTATTGTTAAGAGGTCAGCATAAAATCTATCAAGATTCTAAAAATATGATAAAAGAAGAAATAGAAAGGGAGATTGCTACTAGACAACTAAACACTCCATATATCATGGCTGTAAATAATTTGTTTTATGATGGGATAACTAGTAGTAATTTTAGACCTGATGGAAAAACGCCATCCTTAAGAGAAAATATTGAAGTAATTATTAAAAGTTGCGCCGGGATTCAAGAAGCTCTTAGCAGAGATACTGATCCAACTAAACCTAGCCATGCTCTTGAGTATCTTGTCATTAAATCAGTTCAACTTTTAGATCACATAAAAGATGAAGTCTTATTAATGGAAAGACTCTCATTACGCGGTATAACTAATACTGGCATATATGGAGATACCTATGAACTACATATTAAGTTCATTAGAAATTATATCGCTCATGGTCAAGAAATTTTTGATACAGAAGTAGCTGAAAGCAGAAGCGCAGGAGAAACTGTATTTGATATGCAACCTAACATTAGAATGGCGGCTATCTATATACTCTCGCAAAAAGATGTATTAACTAAAGTCATGACTAAATTACTTCCATCTAGACCTGTTGCCTATGACCAATCAAAATTTATAGATTTAAGAAAGTCCATATATACACAACTACCTAAACTTGATGGAGAGATAGCCAGTAATATTAGAATATCTTGCCCTACTTCATATAGTGACGATCAACTCAAAGAAGCAATATTTATGATTGCTCCATTAAGGATAGAAAGGCATGCTGATAAAACAGATATTGAGATAGGGTTTAAAGATTTAGTCAGAATAAGTTATATTTATAATACTAAGTACCCTTCTCTTATTCCATACACAGAGAGAGTAAACGCTTCTAGAAATGCGCAATCTCAAGAATGTATAGTTATGTAGATAAAAATTCATATCAAGCTTTTCTGGGTCACGCGAAAGATATATTTTTTGGAGAATACTATGTTTGCATTTTTAACAAATTTATGGTCTAAGAAAGATCCTCATAAAGAATATATGAAGGCGCTTCAAGCTTATTATAAGCTTGGACCACCAATAGAATTATATAAGCAATATTTTTCTACTCTAAACTATAATTCTAAAGCAAAACCACTAGATGAACTAATAGCTCTTGATATTGAGATAATAAGT
>CANDYO010000107.1 GCA_947424995.1 Rickettsiales bacterium
TTTCTGCATCCAGTGTACCAAGCGCTGGGTATAAAATGGCCACAAAAATTTAAGCATATTGATACGATGTAGTGCCTCGCTGCATCAAAACTCTAGGATTTACAAGGGGTTAAGGCCAGCCCCATTCCAAAGTCAAGAAATTTCTTTTTTCTTGGAACTATTTTTCATTATTTGATTTTCACTCACTGTACTTATCTCCTGCTCGAATAATTTCATTAATTATAAAAACACCAAAAATTCGTTTAATAATTAACAAAAAATCGTGTGATGCAACTTTTATATAATTATTTTACTTGTGTCAACAAATTAATTTAATTTTGATTTATTTTTTAAACTTAAAGTTAATTAAATATTTGTAATCATAAATAATGAAATTATGTTTAAGAAATTCTCTGCATTAATTTGTTCTATTGAACTAATTAGCTTGCTCCAATCTCTATTAGAAATAGACTTGCGTGCTGCTCAACTTAGACTAGAGTGTAAATTTAATTTCATTAGAGGTCAATAATTTGAAGTATCAATACTAGAAGCATTGATTTTAAAAGAAAATATAAATAGATTTGATGTTTTATTTAATAGATTAAATTCGTTATAGGATTTTTCTAGTATACATATCTATAACATTAGACCTGAGATTATTCTTGTTACCATTAACTATTTCCTGAGTTTTTCTATATTCACACCCAGTCTGAGCGCCATATGAAGTCAAATAGGTAATCATTGATTTATTCCCATCATATACTCGCTGTTCAGCAGATATAGCCATATCAAGTGCTGTTTTATTATCTTTATTTAGAACGTTTATTTTTGCGCCTTTAATCAATAATTTTACAGCAATATCTAGATATCCCTTTGATGAGATATGATGCAAAGCTGTATTGTCATCGTCATCAATATTGTTTACGTCTAGGTCTTTCTCTTCTAAAAGATTGTAAATTTCACTTTTGAGATCAAGTAATATTGCAGACATTAAATCAAGCTTTACCCCATGGTTAAGTAAATTTGGAATTATATTTTTATTATTAAAAATCAAAGCATATTCTATATAACTATATTTAGGTGGCAAGAGATGCAAATCACCACCATGTTCCTTAAAAATTTCTACTACCTCTCCGCCACAGTCATTTTCGATAGCATAATGCAGTATTGTCTTATCTTTTTTATTTTTTATATTAACATCAGCTCCTGCGCTCATTAGTACGTCCGCATATTTAAATAAATAATTTTTAGTTCCGAGTATATGTAAAGCTGTGCTGCCGTCGTTATTAACTGCATTTATATCTGCGCCATACCTAATCAAATGCCTTATAGCATTACTATTATCCCACCTAACTGCTAAATGAATTGGAGTATCATTTCCTGTGTTTTTTATATTTGGATTAGCTTTTTTAACAAGTAATATTTTAATCAATTCACCAGGATAATTATACATTACTGCTCTATGTAATAAACTCTCCCCAGATTCATTTCTAGCGTTAACATTGATATCTAATTGAAGCAGATACTTTGTAATATTATCTGCACCTGCTGTGATGCTCGCAAATAATATTTCATATAGCTTCTTCTTAAACCCGTAATTGATTAAATTGATCACAAGCTTTAGATTATCTTTTTCAATTGCTTTATCTAATAGCTCTTTTAAATCCTTTTCTTGAATATTCTTACTTTCTATAATCTCTTTAATTTTTTCTTGTCTGTTTAACAATAAAGCCGCTTCTAAAGTGAGATCAGCTCCATTTTTTAATAACAACTCAACTATGTTGATATATCCATTAATCGAAGCTTCAGAAATTGGACTTTTTCCATAAACATCTTTAACATTAACTTGCGCTCCTTTTTTTATAAGGAGCTTACAAATATCTTCTTGTTCTTCTTTCACTGCATTCAATAATGGAATGCTCGTATAACCATATAAATTTGGGTCAGCTCCATTTTTAAGTAAAATCTTAACTTTATCTTTCATAGATGAGCAGTAACAAGCTTTACTTAAGTGTGTGTAGCCATCTTTATTAACGACATTAACTTCAGCACCTGCATTAATCAATTTCTGAAGAGTCTTGCTATCTGCTTTAAAAGCGGAAGCTATTAATGGATATTCTCCTTCAAACGGATAATTTACATCCACTCCTTCTTTTATAAGCTTTTCTATTTCAGTTTGATGGCCGGATTCAATAGCCCTATGCAGGGCAATCTCTTTACTATAATCTTTGTTTTGATTTTGCAGGTCAGATTTTAACTTTTTTATAGGAGCATTATTTTTAATATTATATTTTAAAGATAACGCTTTTATTTCTTGTTCACTAAGTTGGGTTATATACTCGTTATCTGGCAATCCTATGGGCATGTTTTGCATCAGATAATTACTCGTCTCAGATTCGCTATTTTTAAAACCTAATCCTAATAACATGCTTATTCCTTGCAAAACTTTAGAGTAGCTATAATTAGGGTAATACTTAATTTTACTATCATTTAGAATGTAACCATTTAAAACGATATGTGCATTTATAATGCCATATTCTCCTCTTCTTTCTTTAGCAAAAAAGTAATTATTACCCAGATCAAATGATCTGCCAAGATATAAATCAGCCTCATCTGATTGCTTAGATTCTACAAAACATATATCAAATTTTTCAGAAAAATACTTGAATGCTTTTAAAAATAATTCACGTTGCATATTAGTTAAGGCTTGAGTTTCACCTTTGAAATCATATTTGCTATTAAAAATATCTGGAATATTTTTAAAACTATAATTTATTACTAATGGCCGATTCAACCCTTTAGGTATCCATCTTGAATGGGATATTGTCGGCATATTTTTATGAGGCTCAGTATAAGTTTTAGCTCCTTTATCAACTAAGTATCTTGCACCTAAGTCGTTTTTATTTAATAAGGCTAACGCAAGAGGAGTTTCACCAAAAAAGTTTTTACAATTAATGTCATTCCCAAGTGCTATTAACTTGTCCAGCACAATTCCTTTAAGTCCTGCTTTAGCAGCTAGATGCAAAGCTGTGTTTCCAGCAATATCTTTCGCTGTTGGTGAGGCTCCTTTTTTTACCAATAAATTGATAACTTCCAATATTTTCTCTTCCGATATTTTACTCTCAAAAATTTGCCACATGTTGCTAGCTGCATAATGTATGACCGTACGCTTATCATAATTTAAAGCGCGAGCATCAGCACCGGCATCTAGTAATAACTGAGCTTTTTCAAGTGGAAATAAAGACCACACAGCAGTGTGTAACGCGCTAGTTTTTGTATCAGAGCATGTGCCATTTGGATCAGCTCCAGCTTTAAGTAATAATTTTAATGATTCGGAGCTTTTTGTCGCAGAGGCAGCTTTACATATTGCTGGATAATCTCTTTTAGATAAATAATTAGGGTCAGCACCATTTTTAAGTAACCAAGCTACAGTAGAAGCATCTTCAGCGCTTTTAAGTGGAGTATTATCCATACTATATAGCCCTTTATCTGTGGCTATATTAACGTCAATACCATATTTAATCATTTTTTCCATAAGTTTGATATTATTTTTTGCTGCAGCTTTACAAAGCACAAATGCCGGATCATTTTCATCTTTGCCATTATTAATTAAGTTGGCTATATTTTTTAAATCACCTAAAAGAAAGCATGAAGCTATATTCTTTTCTGCTCCTTTCTCTAAAAGAAGCTTTACTATATCTATATTCCCATATACAGCAGCTTCTAATAAAGGAATTTCGTTTATTGAACTGACTATGTTAACTTTAGCGCCAGCTGCAATTAAAGCTTTACAATATTCATAGCCATCTTTCTTTTTACAAGCGTTAATCAGTGGACTATTAAGATGGTTGCTAAGATTTGGATTAGCTCCAGCTTTTAATAATAAGTTTATTAAATCTAGATTATTCTTTTTAGCATTGATAGCTGCATATAATGGAAGTAATCCATTATCGAAATCGAAATAAGCTGCTGATAAGTTAATATCAGCTCCTGCTTTGATTAGAATTTTGGTATTTTCTATATCACCATTAAGAACAGCTCTATATAAGCAGCTACAACTTAGATACTGGTTATCATCTTTATGAATGGCATTTATATTAGCGCCTTGCTTAATATATTGATTAATCTTTTTAAGATTGCTCTCACAAACAGCATTATATAAAGCTTTATCTAGCTTTGTAATGGTTATATTTTTATCCATAGTAGCATCTCGTAAGAATATAAATCTTTAATATGACATCCATATAATATTATCATGCCATATAAATATTAATTTTCTCTTAATTGAAGAATAAGTCTTTTTTTTAAGAAGAAACATTAACTTTTCATTAATCTCTCTAAGCTATAATCAACCTATAAAATACCTAATATTGATGGAAGATTGATAATGTCTAAAGAAAAACTTTCCGATAAAGAGCGAGCTAAAATAGCTTTGGATATAATCTTAAGTAAGGTGGATGCTGGTACCGCTAGCATGGCTGACATAAAAGCTGCCATGAAACTTAATGAATTATTTTTAGACGGAGCATTTTCTGCTTCAGTTGAAGCCGCTGCAAGATCTGTAGAAGCTAAGATATCTGCTGAAAACATGGCTAAGGCTAATCCTACAGCTGATGCTATTGTAAAACCATATGCTGCTGTTGCTGCAGCTGACAAATTTTATGACTCAGAAGAAATGCGGCGAGTATTAGCTGTGCAAGAGAAAATGGCTAAAGAGCAACCTTTAACTAAAGATGAGCTAGTCCAGTCTACTCAAACAATTTTTGATAAAAAAGATGAAAGATCAGCAATTCGTGATGGATTAAATGCCAGAAAAGCAAAGATTACAGCTGAGATTAAAACTGATCCAACAACTTTGCCTAAGCATAAAAAAGAAATTAATTCTATCTTTGATAATTTAGAAAGAGTAGATAGAGACGATGCTCAGGAGCAAGTTGCTAGAAGAATGATGAAAGAACATAAGATGAGTTTTGATGATATAGCGGCAACTATGCCAGGAGTATTCACAAAAGAAGTTATGGAAACAGTTAATGCTGGAAAAAATGTAAGCAATTCTCAGTACCGCGAAATGACAGGAGAAGAGAGAAACCCTCCAGCAAAAGAAGCAGAAAGACAACAACAAAGAACGAATCCTAGTTCAGGAACAAAGAGGAAAGCATCTGCAATGGATGCCGATGAGCCACCTGGAAGTATTACGCGAACAATGCAAGAAACATCTCCAGTACAAAAAGTTGATCGCAGTACTCCCCTAACTCCTGATCCCACTCCTAGGAAGAGTGATGATAGTCGACAAACTGGTAAGCCTTCTGGAACAATAAGGTAGTACTAATTGATTCACTAAATGACTCTCCAAAAACAAAATAATTTAAATCTAATTAATAGCATAAAAACATATATGTGCGTTTATGCTATTTTTCATTGCATATATGCTAATTTATTTTATAATCCAGCTAGAATTGGAGATTAATATTTTTTAACAATGGATGGTTATTATGCCGCAATTTGATACAGCCTCAACAAAAAGATTATATGCAGCAATAAGAAATAATGATGTAAATGAATTTCAAGCAATCCACGATGCAGGTTATCCAATTGCTACTGCTACTTTTGGAGAAAGGCGAGAAACCGCTTTAATGATGGCGGTTAATAGAGAAAATATTCAATTGGCATCGGTAAAAAAACTTATGCAATTAGGTTCTAGACTTGATGCTGTAGATTCAGATAACAGTACTCCTCTTCATATTGCCACTAGTAACCCTGATAATGATCCTAATACTCAAGCAAAGATTATTGCTTATTTGGTGAGAAAAGGTGCTAATTTAGAAGCCCTCGATAATGATGGTTATAAACCCGTACTCTGCGCTATGAGGAACGAAAAAACTGCTTTAGGAGAGCTATTTTCTAGTATTATCATTGAAGCTGATGCCTATATGTTACATATGAAAAAGCATATAAGAGCAACTGCACATCCAAACGATCATGAAAGGCTTTTTGATGAAGCGGCAGAACGCGATGACCTTTATGAAAGAGAAATTGCAAAAGTAAGAATAGAACAAGCAAAAGCAACAACAGGTAGAGGCTTTGCTGATAAAGAAACTCAAAGAAGAGCTGAACAAACCACTGGCAACCCAATGATGGCATCTTTAGTTGCTAATGAAGGTGGCTTTGCTGGAGCTGTACGTCAACAACAAGAAGAGAAGAAAAAAGAAAGCTGCTGTGTTATAATGTAAGTTATATTCTTAAATCCAATCCTCTGAGGCTTGTCTTCAGAGGATCATTTTCTATAATGAACTATTATATGGTAGATACAGAAAAATTATAACTATGCTTAACAGATCAGAGATAATTAATCTACAACGCGAAAACTTGCGCAAGTTCATGAAATTAAATAACCTAAATGCAAACTCATGGACAAAGAAAGCTGGTATTTCAGAAGGGACGATAAGGAATTACTTAAGTGGTCGTAGTGCTTCGATTTCTACTTTAAGCCTAGAGCTTTTAGCTCAGGCGATTGGAGTTAATTCATGTAGGTTATTATGGAATAATTATTCAGATAGCTTAGATAATAATATTGAAATTTCTATTCAAAATAAATCAAAGCAAAAAGAGTAAAATCATGAAAATGATCTTTTAGCTTTCTCTTATATCATTATTAAGGTTAAGCATTTTATTCATTATTTGATCTATATTGCTTAATGAACAAGAAAATCCTTCAAGCGCCAGGCAGGCTTATTCTTAACCGGAGCAAACTATAAAACCTTAAAAATTCAAAATCTAGCTAAGCAAATATTACTGACAGCATAGCTGGTTATTTCGTCGGATAGGGAAGCGGCATCGCTGCCGCTCCCCCTCCTAAGAACCGGACTTGATAGTTTCCCATCATCCGGCTCAAGCCTTTCTAGCAGCCTTCGACGAAGACCGAGCAGGAGTTTAAGTTGGTCGCCAATTTCTTT
>CANDYO010000108.1 GCA_947424995.1 Rickettsiales bacterium
AATCACGCCTTAAGATTTCTGATATTTTTATATATAAAAATATTGGGTTGTTATTACCTATAATAACCCAAACTAAAAACATTTATCGGCCTATTGTAAAATTAAATAACGCTGATACAAAGCAAAATATATTTATGATACATCCAGGGGCTGCTGGATGTGAAGTGTATGCTTCTTTAGCTGATGTATTGTCTAATACTTTTAGCTGTTATGGAGTGGATTCATATAATTTGTATAATGAAAGTAAAATAGAAAATTTACACGAGCTCGCAAAATATTATTTATCACATATTGACAAAATAATGATGGAAACTCTTCAAGAAGAATATATTCTACTCGGTTGGTCGCTTGGAGGGCAAATTTCATTAGAAATAGCATGTATTTTAGAGCAAAAAAGTAATACTAGAATTAAAGTGTGTTTATTAGATTCCGTGCTGAATGATAGTCATTTTGCATCTTTACAAAATAAAAGTAATAGTGAAAAATCTAAGATTGAGTATAGAAACTATGGAATTTCACAAGGATATGATAAGTTATATTTAGAAAACATTATATCAAACATAGATATAGAAAATAAACTATTTGAACATAAAATATCTTCAATATTAGTTAAGACTCATGTACTACTATTTAAGGCAATGCTTTATGATGAAAACCATTGTAATAACTATCTCTCTACTTTAGAGTATAATAATGTAGATCTCGTCCTTAAAAATAAATCTAATATTAAATTAATTAGAGTAAATAATGCTTATCATAGAAATATATTAGATCAAAAAGAGTTACTACTTGCTAACATTATTGAGTTTTGTACATAACGCTAAAAAATTATTGACTTATGAAAGGAAAAAATTATTAATAAAGCAATAAATGTGATTAAATTTTAGTGGCCGAAAAGATTAGCTTTTCGCTGACAAGCAAATTGTCGCATAAGAAACCTTATGGTAAATCAATGCTCTAGAAGCCTTAAAAATCCTCGTTTTTTATGACCACAAAGAAAACACGTTATGGAAAATTAAGTTTAATTTCTTCATGAACTAATTCCATTTGCTTACCACAGAATGCTAAACCAATCGCTAAAATATTTTTCACATCATGCTGTTTAAAAATTTGAAAATATTGTTTGTCTTTTATTTGCTCTAAAGCTTCCTCAGCTTTGCTCATCAAATCTTTTGCTTTATTAACCGCCTTGAACTCTAGCAATATTCCATTATATTGTTTATTCTTCGGAATAAGAATTACATCAAAACGTCCTAAACCAGATTCTTGATTAGAATTAATAATATAATTATCTCTTAAACCAACCACTAATCCCAACACAAAAACATGAAATATTTGCTCAGAAGTGTTGCTATTAAAATCAAAATAACTACCAGTTTGCAAAATATATGAAGATAAATGGGCTTTAAACCTATCTATTTCACCACATGCTAAACTTCGCACTAACTTATCATATGAATCTAAACTAATAGCTTTGCTAAACCAATGCTCAACTATTTTATCATAAACGATACCAACCTCTTTGTTAGGTATAGAAATCTTAGCTATTAGCCTACTACCATGCAATTTGGTAGATAAAACGTTTAAATACCCTGCATATAACAATAAACTCCACAGAGCTTCTTCCTGCGTCTCTAAATCTGCAAAGACAAGGTTTTCTGATAATGGTTGTTCAATGCTATTGCCTTGTAGTAACTCTTCAAATTGATGTTTTATATCTATTTTTGCTTTACTAAGTAATACTGCAATTAAATCATTACTTGAAGTGTTAAGCCAATGCTGCCCAAGCTTACCATGATTTCTTAAACAACTAATTATCGACCATGGATTATATAAAGTGTATTTTCCTATCTGATATCCATTATACCATTCTTTAATTTCTTGAAGTGGTACTTCCTGCTTTGTTTCAGTTATTAATTTGATTACTTCTGTTTCTGTAAAGCCAAAATACTGTCCATATTTCTCTCGTAAAAGAGAATAAACCTCAAGATTGTTTATTCCTGAGAATAGGCTTTCTTGTGCAACCCTAGTAATGCCTGTAACAATTGCTTTCTGTATTATCTTATTATCCTTCAGCGCTTGTCCTAAAATTCCACGCATAAAGGTAATCATTTTAGGATAATATCCTTTTAAGTATGCTGTTTGAATGGGTGTGTCATATTCGTCTATTAAGATAATTGGCAACTTTTTATATTTTCTTTTCATATATAAAGCTAATTTCTTAATTGCGCCTTGAATATGTGATTTACTCGCCTCTTCATTTAGTAACTGAGCAAATATCTTTTTTTCATGTTCATAAAGAATATTTTCTTCAAGCAAATATTGATGTTCAGTATATAGTTCACTTATTAAGGTAGCAACCTTATCTTTAGCATCTTTAAAAGTATCTTCCTTAATTTCATTGAAAGTTATAAAGATAACAGGATGTTGATTTTGATGTTTTTTACAAAAATTTATATCTTGTGAAATAGCCAAGTTCTTAAATATGTTTTCTTTTTGAGGAAAGTTTTGTTGTAAAAAATAATATAGCATGGAAAGGTTTAATGTTTTTCCAAAGCGTCTTGGTCGTGTTATTAATATAACTTCGGCACTGTCATTAATGATTTCTTTTATAAAATGACTTTTATCTGCAAAATGACACTTGCTATTAATTAATTTAAGAAAATCACTAATACCATAAGGAACTTTAACATCATTCTCTATATATTTATTATCAATATCATTTAGCATATTTATTTACCCATTCATTTTAGCTGAGAATGATATATTTTCACTAACAATCTCTAGCTGCCTTTCCCAAAAAGTTAAGCTAATTATTAACACCGATGAAGTATCATTTTCAATAAAATATTGTTTTATCTGCAATGGATCATCAGAGCTTTTGATTTGGTTCAACATCTCTTTAGCTTTCACTTTCAGTAATACAGGCATTTCAACAACATTAAAAAGAAGTATGATTCCATTTGATTGTTTATCTTTAGGCATAAATAGCATTTTAATACTACGGCTTATTTCATCCTTGAGATTTATCAAATAATCATTCTGCAACTCCTGTGCCAAACCTAAAATTATACAACTTAATACTTGCTCTAATGAATTAGAAGCCTCAACAAAATCCTTTTCAAGCTCTGACATATAAGTTGTAAATATTGACCTAAATTTTTCAGTTGTATCGTTATGTATGCTTTGAATCAATGCTCCAAATGAAGCTGTATTAGCGATCACTGTAAACCATCTTCTAATTATCTCTGCATATATTTCTAATATTTCTTGGTTAGCAATTACTAGACTAACATTATTTCTTCCATCAACCAACTCACTTGATAAAACCTGTAGATAACCATTATAGTAAAGAAACAGAAAGAATTCATCTCCGTAGATAGGCAAATCAGGAAAATAGAATCCTTCTTCTAAGCACAGTGTTATAGCATTTCCTTGTAATAGATCTACAAATGAGCGTTTAACGTAAGGTGGAGTATGTTTAAAAAAGAATTGCAGTGAATTAAATTTTTTTTTATTTAGCCAGTAAGATTTTAGAGCTCCTAAATTTGCTAAACAATGTAATGTGGAATAAGGATTATATAATTTATCTTCACCAATCTTATAGCCATTATACCATTCTTTTATGGCGCTAATATTTATAGATAACCCTGTACTTTCTATTAATTTTCTTACTTCATCTTCTATAAAACCAAAATATTTGCTATAACGACTGCTAAGCATAGTTTTAACCCAGATATTATTCAACTGCGAATCTAAGCTTTTAGCTGATATTCTTGTAGCACCTATTACTATTGCCTTTTTTAAAAAGGAATTATCTTTTATTGCTGCTCCAAGTATACTACGCATAAAAGATACCATTTCTTCATAATAACCACCCAAATATGCCTCTTGAAATGGTATATCATAATCATCTATTAATAAAATTGGATTTTGCCCAAATTTATTAGATAAATATTCGGTTAGATACTCCAATGAATGCCCTAGTATTGTTTTATCAGAGGTTTGACCTACTATTTCCATAAAATTTTTTGTTTCATATTCGTCTAGATCTTCTAATAAATAATTATGTTCGGTATATAATTCACTAACTATTTTTTGAATATCATTAAGTGAGCTTTGAAAAGACTCTTTACCAACATTTTTGAATGAAAGATAAATTACGGGATAATGGTTTTGATGTTTTTGACAAAATTCTTTATCATTTAAAATAACTAATCCTTCAAATAAATTATTGTATTGCTTATCATTGGATAAAAAATATTTTAACATAGATAGATTAACTGTTCTACCAAAACCACTTGGTCTGGTTATTACGATAGCTAATGCACTATCATTCATTACTGCTTTAATAAAAAGACTTTTATCTACAAGTTGAAAATCATTTTTTACCAATTCGCTAAAATCACTCATCCATATTGGTAAATTTTTTCCATCATTCATACTATTTATCTAATACCTTAGCTGTAAATTTATTTGTTATTATAGCTCATTTATTTATATTTCTCTAGAATCTTCTGTATTATATTATATATTTTAGTGTTTTCATAAGAAATGGTGTGACCGTAAAGATGAGCGCTTGTGATAGTCTTACTTGTTGTAGTAATTTTGTAATTAAATAGAAAATCAATTTGATTTAATAAATTTTGTTCAAGATGATTATAAGAAGTTTAATAATATTGAGTTAAAGCTTTATAGATTTGAACCTCTATTTTTTGTCAATAAAAATCAATAGATAACATAAATACTTGTCTAGGTGGTAATTGATACTGAGTATATTATGAAATATGTTTTTCTAATTGTTTAGAAGCCAATTGAGCAAATGATTCCCATCTCAGAAGTTTTAATATTTTTTCCTTATGTTCTTGTAATATTCTTTTTTGATAAGTCTTAAGGCAAATTTCTTCTTGTTTTATATGAATAAATTTAGAAACATGTTCAATGCCTTTAACTCTAAATCCATGAGGTAAAAAAAATTTACCATTAGCTTTGAAATAACCAAGTTGTAAGATGAACCCAAGCATGTTTGTTGGATTAGATAAATTTCCTATGATTTTTAAAGCTTCTAGATCAAACTTAAAGAAAACAACTCGTTCTTTTGCATCAAAATTAGAAGGAGAATTATAAAGAGGGGCTGGGATAGTTATATTACGTTCCAAGATATAATTAAAAACATAAAATTGTTGAGTAGGATAGTATATTAAAACATATGTATTGACAAGAAGCGTATTAACTTATATAAATACCCTATAAATAATTAATAGAAAAACTGATAAAATGTCTAAAATTAAACAACCTTTACCAATCTTTGACTCGCGTGAATATATAGAAAATCAAAATGATTTTTCTCATTTAAGCTCAGAATATAATCTTGAAGACATTCAAAAAGCTAAAATGTTTTTGAATTTTTATAAAGGAAGTGTTGGAACCTATAACGCTTACAGAAATGAAATTGAACATTTATTTCATTGGTGCAGCTTAATAGCGAAGAAAACTCTAAAAAAACTAAAACGTGAAGACATTGAAGATTTTATTCGATTTTGTCAGGATCCTCCAAAGCAATGGATTGGCACTCATAAACCACTAAAATTCATAGAACAAGATAAAGTCCGTGTACCTAATCCTATATGGAAGCCTTTCATAGTCAAAGTAAGTAAAGCAGCCCATCGCAAAGGAGAAAAACCTAATATTAAAGATTTTGAACTTACTCATAGCGCTTTAAAGCAGCTTTTTGCTATAATTAGTAGTTTTTATAATTATTTACTGCAAGAAGAATATGTATTGATGAATCCTATAGCATTAATTAGACAAAAGAGCAAATTTATCCGTAAGATTCAAGAAAAACCTAAGATCAGAAGGCTATCAGAGTTACAATGGCATTATGTCATTGAAAAAGCAAAAGAATTAGTAGGCGAACAAAGTGATGATTATAGTGAGCGCACTCTTTTTATAATGTCAGCCCTATATTTAATGTATTTAAGAGTTTCAGAATTGGTAGCTAGTACAAGATGGACGCCAAAAATGAATGATTTTGCTTGTGATAGCGATAACAATTGGTGGTTTACTACGGTTGGTAAAGGGAATAAACAAAGACAAATCGCTGTAAGCGATAGTATGCTCGAAGCTTTAAAACGTTGGCGTAGACATTTAAAACTCTCCCCTCTTCCTTCAGCAGCTGATAATTCACCCTTGATTACTAAAGTTATTGGGAAAGGTCCCATAGTAAGTGCAACTTATGTTAGAAAAATTGTACAGAAATGTTTTGATCAAGCAATAGAGGATTTACAAAAAGATGGGTTCAATGAAGAAGCTGAGTCATTATTAACAGCAACTGTGCATTGGTTAAGACATACTGGGATTTCAGATGATGTTAAAATTAGACCGAAAGAACACGTACGAGATGATGCTGGTCATAGTTCCAGTGCCATAACTGATAAGTATATTGATATTGAACTACATGAACGACATAGGTCAGCAAAAGGAAAACAATTAGCTTGAAGTTACCCAGTATTAAAATATGATGTTAGTAATTTTCTTGACATAATTAGGCCAATGGACTATTATTCATGAATAAAATATTAATTCTTACTACTCCCGCTTTTGATAAGAAAGCAGGTAAATTACTATCAGAAGATGCTTTAGAAGAGTTATATGATTATTTAGAAGAATGCCCAGATTCTGGTCAAATAATTCAAGGCACTGGAGGTATACGTAAATTACGCTGGGCAAGTGGTAAGAATAATAAAGGCAAGAGCGGAGGAGTAAGAATATTATATCATTATTCTAAAGAGGTTATGGTGTTATTAATTACCTTATATAGCAAATCTGAAAAAGAAAATATAACTCAAGCTGAAAAAAGTATCTTAAAATCAATAGT
>CANDYO010000109.1 GCA_947424995.1 Rickettsiales bacterium
AAAAATACAAAACATACTTCGATATCACCCCTAACACTAAGAAACAAGCAGAACATAAAGATCATATCAATGGTATGGAGAATATAGCTTGGCAAGCTATTATTAGAGGCAACAATGAAATAGCCAGTCAATTTTTACAACCAGAAATCTGGTCAACTTATAGCGAAGCATATAAAGCTAAAACCATTGGAGTGATAGCCCTATATAATCCATTTTTACTCGGCAAATTATCTGAACATGATTTTCTAACTACCGAACTTTGTCAAGCAGCTATTGACTTTGAACTTGATGAAGATAGAAAATCATTAATATATACTGCCTTCGAAAAAGCTGCATCAACAATAATGCGAAAAGGGCTGCCACTTAGTGAATTTAACTTATTAACAGGGATAGTTCATCTAACCTCAGAAGATCAAACTTATACCAGCAGCGATCTAACTAATAGATTTTTTTCTACCACAGAAGAATATCATCGAGTGAAAGCTTTAGTTGCACAAGAAGCCCTTGAACATAATCTTAGCTTATTAGAAGGTATAACCACCGAACAAAGTCAAGCTGTAGCCTCCGAGACGAAAGAAGAAAATTTAGCTAGTTTACAAGAAACAAAAGAAGATAAAAATCATCAATCAGCAATAATGAGTCTTGAAATAGGAGTTGCAAACGAGCTTAAATCTAGACCATCTGAAGGAGGAGATCCTTTAGAAATAATGTTAGGTAAACGTTTGCTTATATCTAGTTACTTTAATACGGAGCATATATTGAAAATGGAACCTGCTCCTCTTTTAGTATCTTCAATTGCTTCGATGATTAGCTCTAATAAACTCAATCAATTAATTAACATAATGCAAGAAAGAGATAATGGTACACTTGAAGAAATCTTAGCAGATAGAAGTAAACTCTATGCAAACGAAGATAGATTACCTTATTTTAAGACCATCAAAAATATTTTAGGCAATAAAGAAGAAGCCGCTCTTAGATTACTAAGAGCAAAGAAAGAGCCCTACAGTGAACTTGAAAAAGACTCATTAGAAATTGCAGCAAGATTTGGTAAAAGTAAGGTTGCTAGTTTATGCTTAGACAGACTTGCAGAAGAAATAGAAAGAGCTAGAGCACTAATAAAAACAGCCGCAAACCCTACTTTTATGAGAGCTATGGATACAGTTGGCAATCAAGCAATAGGTGAAGTTCATAAACTTAATCTAGAAATAATAGCTAGAGGAAATATTGATACCTGCAAAGCTTTTCTTCGTCCTCATATATGGAATCTATACACCACGCAACAACAAACTGAGCTTTTAAATACCATAGCCATAAGATCAGGACTAGATGCTATGGATGTGTTAGTCGATGATTTGATGAGCTATAATCTTCTAACTCCAGAAATAATCAATCAAGCAAGTATTATAGCTATAAGTGACATGGAGAGCAAATATATTGCTAATTTTTTAGCGCCATATGCTATGAGCCTAGAGACGATTAAAGGAATAAAACAAACCAAGGATACTCTACAAACCGCTTTAGCTGATAATATCATACCTCAAAATAAAGAAGGGAAATATGCCCTATTCGCTGAAATTGCTTATCTCTATGGCAAAGAAAAATTAACAATTGATAGCACTAGTTTGATTAATAGGCATTATGATCAATTAAAAGAATTGGCACCAGCTGGACAGCAAATAAGGGAATTTAGAAGCCATTTTGCTGATCTAGAAATTTGGCAACCAGCTGAAGAGTTGATTGGGTTAATCGGAATAGAAGAATTAACCAATACCAGAAGTCAATCCTCCAGCTCTAAAAAGAAAAAAGCAGAAGATGCTGCTAAACCACGCCCTACATCAGAAATTTTAGCAGATACTGATCAGGCTATTGACATTAAGTTTGCTGAATTATCTATTGCTTGCAGAGGATTTGATAAAAAAGAACTTGAGAAATTTGTTAAACAAAATATCGATCGATTAAGAGAAATAAAACCACAGAATCAGGAAGAGTTTGAAGCTTTATTTATTTTAGAGCCTTCGGTAATTACTGGCTCAAGAAAACTAATCCAAAATATTAATTCTATTAAACTCAAAAAATCTAGTGATTTATCTGAGGTTTCTACAACAAAAGCCGAAATTTCTCCTCTTGATAGAAACATAGAAATAATGTTAACTGGTGATTTCTCACTACTCAAGCCAGCTATCTGGAGAAACCATTCTGCTGACAATCAATATAAAATTTTTATCAATATAGTTGATCATCCTAATCAAGATATTAGAAAATCTCTGCTAAATGAACTTATGAGGGAATCTCTGTTAACTTCAAGCCTTGTTAATAAAGCGATGGAAAATGGAAAGGCTTTGGATTCTCTGCACAGAGATGTATCTATTATCGAAAGGGTAAAAAGAAGTTCTCGAGAACCGATAGACATCTTAACTACTCCTGGAGATAAAGCTAACAGATTCGCTGAATTAGCTTATGTAATGAGTGATCAGTTAGAGTCCGTATCAAAAAGACTTATCATACCCAGACTTAAATTAATCAAAGAATTGATTCCTGAAAATATTCAAGAGTTTGAACAAAAATTTATTGATAAAGAAATTGTTACTGGATCAAGAAAATTGCTCAAACTAATTGTTGAAATAGAAAAAGATTTACTTGAAAAAGAACAAGTTAAAGCTAGAAGCGATGTTGCAACTGCACATAAAACCGCACCAAAAGATGCAGTAGCTGCAGCTAAAATAGCCACACATAAAGCTGCACCAAAAGATGCAGTGGTTATAGCTAAAGCTGATGTAGCTCCAGTAAAAACTTCTCAAGTAATTGGAGGTACTAATCTTGAAAATATCGGTAAAAAAGCAGCAGCTAAATTTAATCCCGCAGCTAAAACGTTAGAACAAGAAAAATCTTCTAGTTCAAGCAATGCTAGCTCTGCCGCTCATATAGCCTTAAATACTAAAGTAACACAACAACAAACTTCTACTCCCGCTCTTGATGCTAAAGTAGCGCAACAACAAATTTCTACTCCTGCACTTGATACTAAAGAGATAAAACATGAAGTCAGTTCAAGCAATGTTAGCTCTGCCGCTCATATAGCCGTGGATACTAAAACAGCACAACCGCCATTAGCCCAACAAACTTCCCAACAAACTTCCCAACAAACTTTCGTTTCAAAAGAAGCCATTATCGAAGAAATAAAGCGCTTATCTAACCTAGAAAACTCAGTACATCTAAGTATCCAAAGCCAATTAGGACATTTGTGTGGTATGTTAGGATATAATCCTATGCAACCTACTATGATGATTGCTCCTCCTCCCCCACCTCCACAAAATCAAACTAGATATCTTAATCATCTTGGACAAGTAATAATAGAAGAAATTCAGCATAACCCGCAATTAGGACGAGTTGCTATAGCTCATAATCAATCTACAGGGGAAATGAGTCAACGATCATTAGAACCAGGAGGATGGGCTAACCAAGTTAGACCTGGTGGCAAAAGCGCTAGTAATAACGTTGCTCAGATATTAGAGCAAGGCCCCCGTAACGAAACTAGTTTTAAAGAAGCCGAAGATAAGCGCAAGCAATCTGGAAGAGATTCTCTGGAATTGTAAAAATGAATTATTCTTGACCGTAGGACGAAAATCCAGTTAAGATCTTCTCTATTTTACTGGCGCGACTAAAAAAGTGATTGACAGTTGTTAATAAGTTTAGTATTAATTAATATTAATACTTCCGTAATAAAATAAAGAGAATAATATCCATGACAAAAGAAAAGAATGATTTTGAAAATGCTGTAAAGCCTTTCTATATTCCGTCAAAAGATTGTTATATAGCTTACTCTGAAAATAATGAATTATCAGTCAAAACAAGTTTGTTTCATCTTACAAAACAACAAGTTAAAACTAACTTTGGATTTAACCTTCTATGTGAAAACCTCACAAGCTCAGTAAAAGAAACAGAATATTACCGCGACGAAAACAAGCTCGTTTCCAAGATGCTCACAAGCTTAAGGGATATAGACGATTACCTCGTTGAAAAAAATACTCTAAATTTATTTATTTTATATCAAGCATCTCCTAAAATGGGGTTTGGTATAGCCACTTATTCTGCTCTAAAGAAGGGAATGGTCATTGCTGAATATATAGGAGAAAGAAAAGCTTCTAATATTAAATTAGATGATACTTCATATGTTTTTTTAAACAGTGATGGCACTAATATAGATGCAAAAGATTATGGCAATGTAGCAAGATTTTTTAATCATTGCCCTCTGGAACATCCAAATAAGCAAGTCTTAACTGCTAACCTAGGTGTACTCACATGGCCAGCTTCTAAGGACCTAAACAAAGTATTTTTTTTTACAATAAGAGACATCAAACCATTTGAGCCTCTATGTTGGGATTATGGTGATCAATATAGCTTTGGATCAAATGTTGAATTACTCAATGCTAATACATATTTACCCATGACTGATCACGGTGATTTCTAAAGTTAAAAATAGACTTTTTTAAGGTTGGCGTCATTATACGCTATTAATCTTTATGTCGTGCACTAAGGCAACGGTCTTTTCTACCAACAATATCTTATGCGACAACAAGCCTTCACACCCTTTTAGCCAAAGTCAGAACAAAAATCTTAGCTGGTTTTTCTGCACGAATAATTCTGCAACATTCAGCAATAGTAGCACCAGTTGTAATAACATCATCAACTAAAAGAATATTTTTTCCTTTAATATCAGCTTTAAATTTTGGATTTAACTTAAAGCTGTTTTTGATATTTTTTAATCTTTCCTCTTTACTTAATTCAGCTTGAGCTGGAGCAGTTTTAATTTTAGTAATTAATTGCGGCAAATACTGTAAGTTATTATTTTGAGCTATATTCATTGCCAATAAAGCTGCTTGATTATAGCCACGCTTAAGTAATTTCATTTTATGCATTGCAACTGGAACTATTATATCAGCCTGCTCTATTATTTCTTTGCCCATATTGAGCATTAAGTTAACCAAATAATCTAAAACATGTAGTTGATCTTGATATTTAAATTTTTGAATTAGCTTTTTACTATGATAATCATACCTCATAATCGCAATTGCTCGATCATATTTTGGTTTATGCATTACACAATATCCACAAACTGCATTTAAATCATTTTCATAAGCAAAAGGGAAAGAACATATCGAACAATAAGGTTTAGTGATGAAAGTAATCTTAGCCCAGCAATCACTACATACTTGGTTTTGATCTTGATATTTATTACAAATAATACATTGAACTGGAAATAATAAATTTAATAGAGTTTTCAGCATGCTAATTTATCATCAATAATCTTAAGTAAATCATAGTGGTCATTAATAAACAAGTCAGCATTAGGATCTTGCGGTTTGATTTTATGATAGAAACGGATTGAAGTGCAATTAGCTTTTTTAGCACATAAGGTATCAGTTTCGCGATCTCCCATTAACCATACATGCGGACCAGGCTTTACTCCTATAGATTTAAGGGCAATTAGCAGCATTTGTGGATCTGGTTTAGAAGCCATATCTTCTTTAATACCGATTACATAATCAAACCAACTTAAAGCATTTAGATCCTTAAGAATTTTTCTAGCTATTATCTCTTCTGAATTGGTAATGGCAATAATGAATAAATTAAATTCCTTCTTGATCGTGCAAATCAATTCTTCAGCACCAGGCAATAATGACTCAATTGGAATTTCTCTAGCTAAAAAATGATTAAAATAATATTCAACCGCTGCTGCTAATGATTCTTCTGGAAGAAACTTAGCCAGTAAATCTTTAGTATTAGTGTAATTATCTCCACCACAATCTTCTAATTCTTCTGGAGTTAAATAATCATGACCAAAATGCTTAAGTGTTTCATTGATTGAATCATCATAATGAGCTATCACATCATGTAAAGTTAGATCCAGATCTAGAGCTAGAACTGTAGGACTTATTAGAGTATTCAGCTGACGGTCACTATTATTATTTTGCATTAATATTACTCAAATTCTTGATACAGCTAAACTTTATGAATAATTGCTAGGAATGTAAATATCTTTTTATGTTTGAAGATATTTCTTGATAAATATCTATTAAATCTCTAGTCTCAAAAATAATTTTTAATCTTAAAAAGCAGAGAAATGAATGTTAGATAATAAAAATGATTTTTTGTTTACTAGTGAATCAGTTGCACCAGGACATCCAGATAAAGTATGCGATCAAATTTCCGATAGTATTTTAGACCTTTATTTAAGCCATGATCCTAACTCTCGAGTGGCAGCAGAAAGTTTTGCTACTCCAAATAAGGTAATCATTGGTGGTGAAACCAGAGGCCCAGCTTCAATAACTAAAGAATTAATTGAACAAACTATTCGTCATTGCATCAAAGAAATTGGCTATGAACAAGAAAAGTTTCACTGGAATAAAATTCAAATTGAGAATTTACTTATTCCTCAATCAGCAGATATTGCTATAGGAGTGGATAGTAAAGATGGTCTAGAAGAAGGCGCCGGTGATCAAGGGATCATGTTTGGCTATGCTTGCGATGAAACAGCTAGTTTAATGCCTGCAGCTATTTATTATTCTCATCGAATTTTGCATAATATTTTTGCAGCTATAAAGAGTGGAAAATTGGTTGGTTTAGGCCCAGATGCTAAAAGCCAAGTAACTTTAAGATATATCAACAATACACCAGTTAAAGCAACATCTATAGTAGTTTCAATTCAACATAAAGCTCATCTTAATCAACGAGATGTTCGAGAAATGATTTACCCATTCGTAGTGGCAGCTTTACCAAATCCTGAATGGATGTGTGATGACGAGCATTTTTATGTTAACCCCACCGGTATCTTTGTTATCGGCGGCCCTGAAAGTGAT
>CANDYO010000110.1 GCA_947424995.1 Rickettsiales bacterium
AAAGGGTTTGGAAAAATTTACTTGAAAGGGCAGGGATCAAAGACTTACGCATCCATGACTTACGTAGAACATTGGGTAGTTGGCAAGCAGCTACGGGAGCCAATAGCTATATAATTGGCAAATCACTCGGGCATAAGACACAGCAGGCTACTGCTATTTACGCTAGGCTCAATATGGATCCAGTCAGGGAATCGATAGCAAGAGCTGTAGATAGCATGCTTGCTGCGGTAGAGAAGAAATAACTTATAACTTGCTTGTCAGAAATATATATTCTATTATCTGACAAAATAGGATAAAAATATTATGACTAATATTACTAAAAACATTATAGCAAGGATTACAACAAATCAAAAAGGCTGGGTTTTTTCTCCAAAAGATTTCCTTGATATAGGCGCTCGTGCTGCGGTAGATCAAGTTATGTCCAGATTAACTAAAAGCGGATTTATTAGAAAAATAGCTAGAGGAATATATGATTACCCTAAAACGAATCCTACTATAGGCATCCTTTCTCCAAATATTGACGACCTGGCAAAAATTGTGGCAAATAAAACTGGAGATCGTATTTTTCATTCAGGCGCTATGGCTACTAATCTTCTAGGCCTTTCTACTCAATTGCCGATGAAAATTGTTTATGCAACTACTGGAAAATCTTGCGTAAGACAAGTTGGTAATCAAAATATTGTTTTTCAACATACCAGAATTCCTATATTTGATGATTTACCATTACCTTGCAATCTTGCTCTACAATCTATGGCATATTTAGGTAAAGCTGCCCTTGATGACGATATGATTCATCAATATTCTCAAAAACTATCAAATGATGATAAGTTAAAGATAAGCAAAGTCGTTGCTCATCTTCCAGCTTGGATGAGTGATGCTATACATAAAATACAAGGCAATCTACATGGATAATTTCCTAAAAACTTCAAGCTCTGATCGCTTGAGCGTTTTTACTGAAGCGGCGTCTAGCTTGGGCATCAATCTTGCAGTACTGGAAAAGGACTTTTGGGTATGCTGGACTTTAAGTAAGCTCTTCAATAACAAAGAGCTATTTGATCACATGGTTTTTAAAGGCGGCACTTCACTTTCTAAGTCTTATAGCTTAATAGATCGATTCTCTGAAGACTGCGACCTAACCATTAATCGAAGCATTTTAAATGTTAAAGATCCTAGCGAAGCTGGTATATCGAGTAAAGAGCTCCAGAGAAGAATAGATAGCTTGATGCTGAGCATCAGAGCTTATATTAAAGATTTTATCCTGCCGGTTTTAGCGAATGCATGCAAAAACTCTATCAATAAAGATGAAGAGTGGAAATTAGGTATTGATCAAGACGGCCTAACAATTCTATTTTCCTACCCAACTGCACATGATATTAACAATCAATATGTACAGAAAACCATCAAACTAGAGCTAGGCGCTAGAGGCGGAATATCTCCTAAACAAAATACCATAATCAAACCATATATTGCTGAAAGTGTTCTTGGGTCTAATTTAGAAAGCAGCGCTCCGATACCAACGCTATCTCCGACAAGAACCTTTTGGGAAAAGTTGACGATCTTACATGGACTTTATCATCGACGCTTAAAAGGAAAAGAAATAGCCGCTAGGATGTCCAGACATTATTATGATGTTTATATGCTGATCAAACAAGGCATTGATAAAAGCGCGATGCTAAATCTTACTTGCCTTGATGATGTCGTAAAAAATAATATCATCTTTTTTAAAGATAATAATGCCTCACAAAATACCGCAAAATTAGGCAGTTTTTGTTTAGTACCTAACGTAGAAATGCTAGAGAATTTACGCCAAGATTATAAAAATATGGAAGTGATGATTCTAGGGGAGACCCCAAGTTTTGATAATATTATTAAGGTGATAAAAGATTTAGAAGTAAGATTGAATAATCTATAGCCATAAATTACACCTCTTTTCTTAAGTATAATTTTGCCATTAAGCCTTCATTTTTATAACCTAATCTATCATAAAATTGATGCGAACCGTCACTCGCGCGCCTTAATCCAGAGGTTAGATCAATTATAGCTGGAGAATAGCTTCTGGCATAATTTTCCACAAATTGCATGAGCTTTTTTCCAACCGCTTTACCACGATAATCTTTATCAACCACTAATCCTTCAATATGAATACGAACGCTATCAGATACAAACAGTTTCGATTTTGACCACGCCACAAAACCAACTATTTTATTTTCTATGCAAGCAACTGCGATACCATATCCATCTATACTGCAAAAATCATTAAATCGCCTTTCTAATTCCTTTTTGGTTGCAGGGTATCCTAATAGATCTAGTAATGGCAGTAATTCTTCAATATCTGATAAAGTAGATTTACGGATTGTTACCATATATTGTTACCATATATTTCCTCTTCATCTATGTTACAAACAAACCATGGACTATTTTCATGAATTGGTGGTCTATGGTAGAGAGGTATGCAGTTTGGTAAATCAACAAAGGGTAAGTTCAACGCTTCTTGAATAGCCCAATATACGCCACCATGCGCAATAACTAAAACGGGTTCCTCTGGATGTTCTAATGCTTTTTCTAAACCTCTTATTACGCGTTTTGTAAATGATGAGAAAATTTCCGCCTCTTTTATTACAGAATCTTTGCGCCATTGCTCAAGCCAACTACCATCACCTTTATGCTGCCCTTCCATAACGCCCCAAGAGCATTCTTTTAACTCTTCAATAATTGTTATGGGAACTGAGAATTTTTTCGCGATAATATCGGCGGTTTGTCTAGCTCGTATTAGGGGACTTGCAGCTATTGCAGTAAACCAACAACTTTTTAAAAGATCGGCTGCTTTATGAGCTTGCTCAATTCCTCTTTCATTAAGAGGAATATCAGATTGGCCCATTGCAATATGACGTTTATTCCAGTCAGTTTCACCGTGACGCATAAAATAAAAAGATTTCATCGGTAATTTAATCATACTAGCTTTCTTAAGTTGTTTTTAAATATTGAGAACTCTATTTTACTTCAGGATATTCTTCAGCTCTAGCAAGATAATGACTCACTCTTTGATTATCGGAGGGCATTTCGATAAATGAACAATAAATTCCTTTCTCAAATCCTCCTTTTAGTTCCTTTTTCTTCAATCGAGCATTCTCAATATCTTGGAAAGATAGACCATTCGCTATAGCCATTGCGTTGATTACTTCAAGAACATCCGCAAGCTCCTCAGCAATTTCCATTTTGTCTTTAGCTTGAATAACTTCTTTTGTTTCTTCGATCAGTTTATCGCTTAAGCGTTTTATATATTCACTTAAATCTAGCTCTCTTGTAAAAGTGGTTACTCCATCTATTAATGTGATTTCGGGTATCTTATCACGAATTAGCTTATCAACTTTAAAACGACGTAGTGTACTCATGATTTTTCTCTTTATATTGGTTTTATTTATATCATTACACTATGAAGATAATTATTCGAAGGCTTATTTAACCATTCTGGAATAAGCTTCTTTAGTGGTTCTGCTCTAAAATCAATCTCAGTTATTTTAGATAATGGTATCCAAATTAGCTCTATATGTTTTTCAAGCTGAGGAATTTTATTTTGGATTTTTAAACTATCTGATTCAACTTCAAAAATAAAGTTATATTCGTGATTATGGCATATGCTATTAGCTCCAAATTCGAAGCTATACTCTAGGCAGCCTAAAAATCTTTTTATTCTAACTTCACTTCCAGTTTCTTCAATTAATTCACGCAAGAGAGATATTTCAACTGATTCACCATGCTCAACATGGCCACCTGGTAGAAAGTAGAAATTCTCCTCAAGATCAAGAGTTTTACAAAGTAGAATATGCTCACAATCTATAATAACTGCACGACTTAAAACATGAATATTGTTTTTATTAATCATAGATTTTCCCCTTATTACTTTAAATAATTCATTTTTGTAATATTGCCTCAAATTCTTTAGCATATTTTGTCGGAATAAACTCATATACCAAATATTCAGCACATTTATTTATTGCAAAAGGATCTTTACATAAAATATTCTGCAGAGTTTCTTTGCATGAACTTTTGGCAATCAAAATGCCACCATTTCTTGGTACTTGGGGACCAGAGGCAATTAATATATCTTGTTCGTAGCAATGATCAAGAAATTCTAAATGCTTAAGCCTACAAGTATCTATTTCCTCAATCGCTACAATATACTTCAAAACAACTATAAAAAAATTATCCATACTAGGATCTACCAAAATATTCTCATGTTTTTGTTTTTCTTTAACTTATGCTATACTGACCAATATTATACTCAATAATTTATGATATCAAACATGAAAATAGAACATACTAGTTTTCCTCAGACTAAAGATATTGAATATCTAACTCAAAAAATAGATGAAGAAATCAAAAAATATGGTTCGAGTTTACATTTCGCATTTTTTATTAGAAATGAAGACGATCAAATAATAGCTGGATGTAATGGTTGTGTGATCTTTGGCTGTGTTTACACCGATCAATTATGGGTAGATCCCAATTATCGAAACCAAGGCTTGGCAAGAAGTTTAATGCAGCAAGTTCATGAATATGCTAGAAAGCAAGGTTGCAGGATGGCAACGCTCTGCAGTATGAATTTTCAAAATGCTATAAAATTTTATGAAAAGTTAGGATATAAAGTGGATTTTGAGCGACAAGGTTATACTAAGGATGCATCTTGTTTGTTTCTAAGAAGGGATTTGTAAAAAATAAGATATGTCTAGGAAAGATGATATGAAACATAAAATAGCACAAACTATTCTAACTCCTGAATTAAAGCAGCAGATCCTTATTGGCCTTGCTAAGCATGCTATAGATCAAACAGGAATAGATGGTTTAAAAGCAGAAGCGATTCTTTTTGAAATAAGAGAGAATCAAAACTTAGTTGGATGTGTTGCTATACAAATATTTTGGGGGCAATTACATATTAAAATGCTATTTGTTGAGGAAAAATATCGGGCACAAGGATTTGCAAGAGCGCTTATGGAGCATGCATTTGAATTTGGTAAAACCAAAGGATGTAATTTCGCTTTTGTTGAAACAATGAATTTTCAAGCACCAGATTTTTATCAGAAGCTTGGATTTAAAATTGACTTTATTCGGGATGGATACGCTAAAGAAACAAGCTTTTATTATTTAAGTAAGGAATTATGAAAACTAGACATATCGAAGTTGTACCTTATAACCCCAACTGGCCTTCAGCTTTTAAAACTGAAGCAGCAAAAATCAAACAAGCTTTAGGTGATAATTGCATTGAGGTTCATCATATTGGTTCAACTTCGGTTCCAGAATTAGCAGCTAAGCCCATTATTGATATGATTCCTGTGGTATGTGATATTGGCGCAGTGGATAAACTGGCAATGGAAGCCTTAGGCTATGAAACTATGGGTGAATTTGGTATCCCTTTTAGGCGCTTCTTTTCTAAGAGCAAAGATTTAAGGACTCATAATGTTCATGTATTTGAACAAGGTAACCTTGAGATAGAGCGTCATTTAAAATTTCGCGATTGGATGCGCAATAATCCAAAAGATCGAGATGCGTACGCTGAGCTAAAAAATAACTTAGCAATAAAATTTCCAAATGATATTAAATCTTATTGTATTGGCAAAGATGATTTCATCGCAAATATAGATGCTAAAGCCGGATGGGATGGCTTTAGGTTTGTGATGGCCGCAACTCCAAAAGAATTGGAAGCATACCATCGCATCAGAAGAGAGCAAATATTTGCACCGCTTAATATAATTTATGATGAGAATCATCCAACCCTTACGCTTAAAAATCATTTTCATTTTATTCTCTATAAAGGAAGTAAAATTGTGAGCGTTATTCATGTTGAGCTTTTAAATCAAATGCAAGCCGCTATAAGATCACTTGCCACGGATGAACCTTATAAAAGAAATGGCTATGGCGGCTATATAATGCAGTTAGTAGAAAAATGGATTAAAACCCAAGGACGTAATATCATCAAACTGCATGCCAATCCAAATGCCGAAAAATTTTATCGTAAACTTGGCTATGCTGAGATGGAATTTGATGAAGTTTCAATTTCAAAAGAGATTATTGATTTAGGGAAAATGTTATGAGATTGTTTTTCGGTTTGGGCATTTTTTGCCATAGTTCAATTATAGAGTAAAAATATGAACACAGAACAAAATATCGTAATTTATCAGAATGAAGAAGGTAGTGTTAATGTCGAAGTTAGAATCATTAATGATGATTTATGGCTTTCATTAAATCAGATTGCTGAATTATTTGGACGAGATAAGTCAGTTATATCAAGGCACTTAAGTAATATTTTTAATGATGAAGAATTGACTCGAGATTCAGTTGTTGCATTTTTTGCAACAACTGCTCAAGACGCTAAAATATACCAAGTTGAGCATTTTAATCTCGATGCCATTATCTCCGTAGGCTATCGAGTTAACTCTAAAAGAGGGGCGCAATTTAGGCGTTGGTCATCTAGTGTTCTAAGAAGCCATTTAACAAAAGGTTATTCAATTAATAAAGTGCAGATTGATAGTAAAAAAATAAAGGAGCTGCAGCAATCTATTGAATTATTAGCTAATACTTTAGAGAGTCAAACTCTTATAGATGATATGGGAATAGAAATACTTAAGATTATTAAACAATATTCAAAAACTTGGGATATTTTATTACGTTATGATGAAGATAGGCTGATAAAACCTAAGAGTGATCAGCATGATTTATGCATTTTAGATTTTAATGAAGCGTTAAAAATAATTGGAAAGCTTAAGACAGAATTGACAATTAAAAAAGAAGCGACCAATCTTTTTGGCAATATGAAAGATAATCAATTAGAGGGAATATTAGCTGG
>CANDYO010000111.1 GCA_947424995.1 Rickettsiales bacterium
TAGGATTGATAAATGCAAGGTCTTTAGAGCGCTCGGCGTACCTTACATTTATCAAAACAATAGGCTATGCTCTTTTTGCAAAAATAAGTGGCTTCAAAAATTATTTTTACAATATTTAAAAATACATAGTTGATGACGACTTCACATACGATTTAAGTGCAATTTTATCTTATGCAGCACGCTTTTTATTGATTTTAAGCACAACTCATTTTTCCACATTCACCATAAAAAAAGGCGACACGTTCTTATTGTTGTTAATAAATTAACACTTAATTGAATAAGGAATGAATTTTTATTGACACTTAGTAAGCGATACTTTATACATATAAATAACTACAAAACTTAAAAATATTTTTCTAGTTACCTCCCTACCTTCAGAAAATTTTTTTACCTATAGCATTTATTATAGATTTTTTATCAATCTATGAACGGCAATTAATTACTCTTCCTCATTATTAAAAAAATTTGAGCAATAAATATTTATATTAACCTTAGTTTAATTCAAGGAATCATTCATGACATCTTCAACTAATACCGACGAACCAGCTACTATTGTTATCTTAACAGCCAGAAATAGGGCAGGTGCATTCGATGAAACAGGATCTCCATATGTTGATTATCAAAGAATTACTGACAGAATAATAACAAATGAAGAACAACTGTTAATCCTTACTGAAGTTAATCTTTTTCATTCAATAATCCGCCTAGAACAAACAAATGCCTCTCTTGAGATTCTCCTTCTAGGAGGCCAGCTAACTTCATTTAATTTAGTTGCTTTATATACTGATGAATAATTATATCTAAAGAAAGATATGAGGCTTATACTATAAGTTTTTCTTGGTCTATAAGCAAAGAAGCTTCATTAAAGTGAAGCTTCTTGATCTCGTCCATCTTAAAAATAAATTACAAAACAGTAGCATTTTTTTATTAAGCATTAACTCCGCATACAAACATTCTAACCAGCAAACAAAAAATCTACGCCATATACTTGAATCTTTCTTGACAATTACAGTAGAATTATTATTGTTATAGTTTACTCTAAATCCAATATCTATAGAAATAGGACGTTAAAATGGCACATCACGCCTCTGCTAAAAAAGCTTTAAGACAAAATCTTAAGCAAAATGCTATCAATAAATCTCGCAGTAGCGATATCAAAACTTTTGTTAAAAAAGTTGAAGCTGCAATTGTAGCTAAAGACTATAACTCAGCTCAAGAAGCTTTTAAAATCGCTCAAGCAAAAATCATGAAAGGCTGTAAAAAAGAATTAATGAAACCTAATACAGCTGCTCGCAAGGTTAGCCGTTTAGCTAAAAAAGTTAAGGCACTTGAAGCTGCTTAAAAATCAAGAGTAATCTTGTGGAACAAGCTAAGGATGCAGAATTAGTCAGCATAACTAGACTAATTCGTAGTGAAAACATTGGAACAAAAACTTTTTGGCACTTGATGTCTATCTATCAAACTGCCGAAGAAGCTCTAAAACATACTGAAGAATTATCTATCCGCGGGGGAAGAGATAGGCCGATTAAAATTTTTTCTAAAGCTCAAGCTGAAGATGAAATTGATATTTGCTTAAACAAAGGAATAAAAATACTTTCCTATTTGGATTCCGATTTCCCTAAATTACTAAAAAACATTAATGATTGCCCCCCATTACTATTCTGCATAGGTAATACCTCATTACTTAATGGCAATAATGTAGCAGTGGTGGGTTCACGCAATGCTTCAGCAAATGGGTTGCGTTTTGCTTATAAAATCTCGAAAAACTTAGCTGAACATAATCAAGTTGTGGTATCAGGATTTGCTAGAGGAATTGATAGCGCAGCTCACAAGGCCAGCCTTGAAAAAGCAACAATCGCAGTGCTAGCAGGAGGAATAGATCACATCTATCCACCTGAAAATAAAGAATTATACAGCCAAATCGCTGAAAAAGGTTTAATTATCGCAGAATTACCTTTAGGATCTATTCCGAAGGCACAAAATTTTCCTCAGCGTAACCGGATTATTTCTGGAATCGCAAGTGGAGTAGTAGTTATTGAAGCCAGCCTTAGGTCTGGTTCACTAATTACCGCAAAGTTTGCTTTAGAGCAAAATAGAGAAGTGTTTGCAGTACCAGGTTTTCCACTTGATCCGCACTATCAAGGGAATAATTACTTACTAAAACAAGGTGCATATTTATTAGAATCAGTAGAAGATATTCTAGAAGTTCTGGAAAATTCACTGATAAAAAGATCATCATTATTTGAGCAGAAAAAACAATTTATTGCTTCATCAAAAACTAATTTTCTAGCAGAAGACTTAACTGAAGCTAGAGCGAAAGTAATAAATTTAATCGGCGCAAGCCCTGCCTCTATTGATGAAATAATTTCAATTACTAAGTTGCCAATAGATGTTGTACTTATGATTATTGTTGAGCTAGAATTAGCTGATAAAATAACAAGACATTTTGGCAATAAAGTTTCGGTTAATTTATAAATTTAAAGAATTATGGCAAATAATCTAGTTATCGTCGAATCACCATCAAAAGCAAAAACCATCAATAAATATTTAGGAGGAGATTTTGAAGTATTGGCTTCATTTGGTCACATTCGTGATCTCCCTTCAAAAGATGGCTCAGTTCGGCCTGATGATAATTTTGCTATGGACTATGAAATTAGCGACAAGTCCAAAAAATATGTTCAAGAAATAGTTAGAGCTGCTCAACATGCCAAAAATATCTACTTAGCAAGCGATCCTGATCGTGAAGGAGAAGCAATAGCTTGGCACGTAGTGGAAGCTTTAAAAGAAAAGAAAGCTTTAAAGGATAGCGTTATCGTAAAAAGAGTGGTCTTTAATGAGATCACCAAAAAAGCAGTTAACGAAGCTTTTGCTCATCCTAGAGATATCGACATGAACCTAGTTAATGCTCAACAAGCAAGAAGGGCATTAGATTATTTAGTTGGCTTTACTTTATCGCCAGTATTATGGCGAAAATTACCAGGCAGCCGTTCCGCTGGTAGAGTTCAATCAGTAGCGCTGCGCCTTATTTGTGAACGCGATTATGAAATAGCTAAATTCATTAGTCGTGAATATTGGTCAATTCAAGGTGAATTCTTTAATCAAGACTCACAAAATTTTACCGCTCGATTGGTTAGCTTAAATCAGAAAAAATTAGATAAATTTGATATTGTTACAGACACTCAAGCTAAATCCATTGAAGTAACTTTAAAAGAAAAAAATTACGCTGTAACTTCAGTTGAGAAAAAACGCACTCAACGCCATCCATCACCACCATTTATTACTTCAACTCTACAACAAGAAGCTTTTCGTAAATTAGGTTTTAACGCTAGCAAAACCATGCAAGTTGCTCAAAAGCTCTATGAAGGAATTGACATGGGCGGCGAAACCGTTGGTTTGATTACTTATATGCGTACAGACGGAGTTCAGCTTTCTGGAGAAGCAGTAGATGCAACAAGAAGCTATATTAAGGGCACTTATGGTGCAAATTATATTCCTCCAGCAGCTAAAGTATACAAAACCAAAGTTAAAAATGCTCAAGAAGCTCACGAAGCTATTAGACCTACTAATGTTGACTTAACTCCAGATATTGCTAAATCAATGTTAATGCCTGATCAGCTTAAGCTCTATGAGCTAATTTGGAAACGTACCCTTGCTTGTCAAATGCAATCCGCTGATTTTGACCTAACCACGGTTGAGATTGAATCCAGCGATAAACAAGCAGGTTTTAGAGCTACTGGCAGCATTATGGTATTTGATGGTTTTTATCGAGTCTATAGTGAAGGTAAAGATGATCCAGATGAGGATGATGAAGAAAAGAAACTATTACCGCAAATCAAAGAGCAAGAAATAGTAAGACTCGATGAGATAATCTCCAATCAGCATTTCACCGAACCCCCTCCTCGGTATTCTGAAGCAAGCTTGGTTAAGAAAATGGAAGAATTAGGGATAGGTCGTCCATCAACTTACGCTAGTATTATTTCAGTATTGCAAGATCGAGAATATGTTCGCATTGAGAAAAAACGTTTCATTAGTGAAGATCGTGGCAAAATAGTTATCGCATTTTTAATGCTTTATTTTAAGCAATATGTTGAATATGACTTCACTGCTCAACTAGAAGATAATTTAGATTTTGTCTCTGAAGGCAAGATGGAATGGAAAGAGTTGCTCAATAAATTCTGGCAAGATTTTTATCACCATATTGGTGAAGCCAAAGAAAAGAAAAATGGAGATATTGCAGAATTAGTAAGTGAAAATCTAGTGAATAATTTAGCTATCGCTAATTATCCGCAAACTTGCCCAACTTGCAAAGAAGGAAAACTACAGCTTAGAACTGGTAAATTTGGCTTATTTTTTGCCTGTTCAGGTTACCCTACTTGTAAACATACCGCTCCATATAGCAGTAATAGCAAAGAAGGTATCGCTGAAACCCCTGCTTCAAATAATCTAATTTTAGGTAAACTTAATGAACAAGATGTCGCTTTAAAGAAAGGTCCATATGGATTTTATTTTCAACTTGGCGAAGGCAAAACTTGTAAACGCAGTGCATTACCTAAATTCATCGATCCTGATTCAGCTAACTTAGAGCAAGCAGCAAGACTTTTTTCTCTGCCGCTTACTTTAGGAGAGCACCCAGATGATCAACAGGTTATCACTTTGAACTCAGGCCGATTTGGCCCATATATAGCTTATAATCAACAGTTTTTCTCTCTACCTAACAAAGAAGATATTATGACTCTTGATCTTGGTCAAGCATTAGAAATTATTGCTAAAGGCGGCAATAAAAAAACTGATAAACCAGTTAGTAAAGCCAAAGCAACTACAAAAAAAGCAGCTGTTAAAAAGACTAAAAAATAGATGTATAATCCTAAGCCTCATTACTATAATGAGCGCTTGGCTTTACGATTCTAAGGAGACCATAATGACAGTTATAATTTATTTAATCGGCAGATCTGGGACTGGAAAATATACTATTGCTAAAGAAATAGCAAAATCTGATTATAAAATAATCGACAATCAATTAATCAATAATCCTATTTTATCTATTTTAGATTTAGATAATGCAGTTCAGGTTCCAAAAGAAGCTTGGGAAGCCATAGGAGAAATTCGTAAAATTGTGTTTAATTTTTTAAGTGACACTAAACAGCAAAATTATGTACTAACCAATGAATTATTTGATGATGATCCAGGTGATCACGACTGCTATACTCAAGTTAAAGCTATGGCAGCTAAAAGAGGGTCAATTTTTATACCGGTAAAGCTACAAATATCTGAACCAGAAAACATCAAGAGAATCACCAACGAAGAAAGAGCTTTACGTTACAAAAGCACAGCAATTGATAAAAATAATCGTAATAGAAAGCTAATTAATATTTCGTACCCAAATCTATTCGAGATCGAGGTTAGTAGTTCTTCAGCTTTGAGCGTCGCTCAAACTATCTTAGCTTCTATAAATAACACTTAAACAAGACTTGTATCACACGTATATTTTGGTACAATAGTCTCTATTCAATATTTAAGGATGATGTTATGTCTAGTTATAAAAAACCGATGAAACTCAATGTGCAAAAAAATTCAAAAAATCTTCCTGGTGGTGGTCATAAGCCTTTTCAAAGACCAGAAAGAAAACTACCTGAGCCGTTAAAAAAGCAAACTCCAGATAGCTCAGATCAACAGTCATCAACAACTAAAGATGCTTAAACCAGCTAGCTAGTTTTTATTAATAAATAAGTTACTTTGATTTTAGTAGCTCTTTATCATCATAATAAACTAACTCTACCATTTTTATAATTAAAATAAATTTATTCAATTTGAATCGTAAGCACGTGAATCGATGATAAATTGGATAAGGATACTTAATTGTGAAAATCGGTAGAGGTAAGATTACATTACTTATACGGTGACATTTTTCTCTATTTTTATCCCAATAAATTAACTATAGTTAATTTTTATACAATTAAAATATTTAATATTTATTATTGATTGTTTCGATAAAATAGTTTACCATCTTTTAATTAGTTAAAATATTTAATAATTTGAAATGTTTCTAAAGGAGTGTAATCTTAATTTAACGCTCAGTTTATTGATAAGAGTAAAATGGTATGACAAATTTAGTAGTTAATGGTGGCGCCGAAACTGGAACCATGTCTGGTTGGAGTAGATCAGTTTGGAGCACTACTACAACCACTGTAAATAGTGGAACATATGCATTTATTGGTCATGGAACTGGAGGTTCTACTGTTAGCTATAGCATGAACCAAACCATTCCTTTAATAGCTGGAGTAAGTTATCAAGTAACTTTTTCATACACTCAAACAGGCGGTACTACTAGCAAACTAAGATCATATATAGTTGATAGCTTTAATCTTGCTGATTTTACACTCTATTTTCAACAATCTGGGCCTAAGACTTGGACACAAGGTTCTTATAGTTTTGTAGCTACTAGCACCCTTGAATACATAAGATTTGATGGGTTTAATGCCGCAGGAGACACTAATTATATTGATGATATATCCGTAGTTAGCTTAGCACCCACTGCTACCCCTACCGCTGTACCAACTACTTCTACGCCGACTGCAATACCAACAGTGGTTCCGACTATTGTACCTAGTACTACGCCAACTGTAATGCCTAGCGCTACACCAAGTGCAATACCAACTGCAGTTCCGACTATTGTGCCTAGTGCAATACCAACGGCGGTTCCAACTATTGTTCCTAGTACTATACCAACGGCGATTCCAACTATTGTACCTAGTACTACGCCAACTGTAATGCCTAGCGCTACACCAAGCGCAATGCCAA
>CANDYO010000112.1 GCA_947424995.1 Rickettsiales bacterium
TTAGATATTTCCATTTATTCTTATAGCTTCTTTCTAATGTCTTATCTTCACTGTTATGTCTCATCTATTCCTCCGTTGACTTTATACAATTTAATTTTTGTATTTTTGTCAACGAATTACCTAACCTTTACAATCCCTGACGAGAAAAAACTAGGCTCTGCCTAGTTTTTACGAGATCGGGGATCTAGTGAAATAAAAAACGCCTGAGATCCCCGGTCGCGCTACCTACGGCAGCTTGCCAGGGATGACGCATTCGTCTATTCTACAACACCAGACTCAACTATATCGATCTCTACGCTTATTTCTTCTCCAGAATCATCAACAGCTTCTTCGGCTGGGATTTTTTCAGCTGAAACTACTATTTCTTGAGCTGAAGTTCTAAATACCACCACTCCTTGAGTTGCACGTCCAGAAATACGAATATCCACAACTGGACAACGAATCACCGTGCCACGGTTAGTGATCATCATCAAATCTTCATCAGGCTTAATTGGCATACTAGCCACTACGTTTCCATTACGCTCTGAAGTAACGATATTTACCACTCCACTACCACCACGATCAGTTACTTTATATTCATAAGCAGAGCTACGTTTAGCAAAACCATTTTCAGTAATAGTTAGAATAAACTCTTCATCTTTAGCCATAGCTAATATTTTATTTGCTTCAAGACCAAATTCTTGACCATCTAGCAAACTAGTATCAGTAGCTTTACTCAACTCTAATCTTAGCTCTAAAGGTATCTTGAGATAATTATCTCTCTCTTCAATAGAGAATTTAGCGCCACTTAAAATAGACATTGATAGTAATCTATCATTTTCAGTTAATCTCATTCCACGCACACCGTCAGAATCACGGCTCTTGAACACTCTAACTGCCTCTACAGAAAAACGAACACAGCGTCCGCCAGATGCAGCTAAGAATACATGATCAGTTGGATAGCATAATCTTACTCCGATGATTTTATCATCGTCTTGTAATTTCATAGCAATCTTACCGTTAGATTGAACTGACTTAAAGTCATCCAAACTATTTCGACGAATACCGCCTTTATCAGTGGCAAACATAATATTTAAATCATTCCAGGCTTCTTCATTACCAGGAAGAATCATCACTTCATTGATTTTCTCATGTTCTAGCATTGGGAAAATATTCATTAATGAACGACCCTTAGCTTGCGCATTAGCCATCGGTAATTTATAAACTTTTAATTTATATACTTTACCTACCGTAGAAAAAAACAATACATTATCATGAGTATTAGCAGTGAATATCTTTACAATCACATCTTCATCACGCACTGTAATACCTGACTTTCCTTTACCTCCACGTCTTTGTGAGCGGTAGGTAGATAATGGTGTCCGTTTAATATATCCACCAGTAGTAACCGTAATTACCATATCTTCTTTAGGAATCAGATCTTCAATATCTTGTTCAAATTCGCTTTGCTCAATTGAAGTCCTACGAGGAGTTGCAAATTCGTCTTTAACTTTTAAGAATTCTTCTTTAATGATACTAAGCAATCTAGCTCTTGAGCTTAATATATCTACATAATCAGTAATTTCTACCGCAAGCTCTGCAAGTTCAGCAGTTATTTTACCGTATTCCAATCCAGTTAAGCGTTGTAGACGCATCTCTAGAATTGCTTTAGCTTGAATATCAGTAAAGAAGCAACGGTTATCAGTAACTGCATTACGGCTATCGCCAACTAAATCAATTAGAGATTGCACTTCATCAGCAAGCCAACTGCGCTCAAGCAATCTTTGCTTGGCTGTATCAGGATCAGGAGAACTTCTAATTAAGCTAATCACTTCGTCAATATTTTTTACCGCTATTGATAAGCCGATTAAAATATGAGCTTTATCCTTAGCTTTGTTAAGCATAAAAATGGTTCTACGAGTAACTACTTCTTCGCGGAATTTAACAAAAAGACGGATTACATCCAAGAGATTCATCAATTTTGGCTGACCACGATCAAGCGCCAGCATATTTACTCCAAAGGAGGTTTGTAGCGGTGTGAAGCTATAAAGCTGGTTTAAAATTACATCAGCATAAGCATCTTTTTTAAGCTCGATAACTACTCGCACACCTTGTTGATTAGATTCATCACGTAAATCGCTAATTCCTTCAATTTTCTTTTCACGAACTAATTCAGCAATGCGCTCAACTAATCTAGCCTTATTTACTTGATATGGAAGTTCATCAATGATAATTGCTTGTTTTCTATCTTTAATATCTTCAAAATGAACCTTACCGCGAATTACAACTGAACCACGGCCAGTTAAGAAAGCTGAACGGATTCCTGCGTGCCCTAATATAACTCCACCAGTTGGAAAGTCAGGTCCAGTAACTATTTCTAATAATTCACTTTCTGTAAGTTCATGGTTATCAAGATAGGCACAACATGCATCAAGCACTTCACCTAAATTATGGGGTGGAATATTAGTAGCCATACCAACGGCTATTCCGCCTGCTCCATTTACCAGTAGATTAGGGAATCTAGCTGGCAATACTACTGGCTCAACTTCTGAACCATCATAGTTTTCTTTGAAGTTAACTGTGTTTTTATCAATATCATCAAGAATAGAGTGAGCGAGTTTTGCTAAACGAGATTCAGTGTAACGCATCGCCGCTGGAGAATCGCCATCCATCGAACCAAAGTTACCTTGACCATCAATGAGCGGATCTCTCAGTGAAAAATCTTGCGCCATTCTAACCAATGAATCGTAAATCGCTGAGTCACCATGTGGATGGTATTTACCCATTACTTCACCGACAATTCTTGCAGATTTACGATACGGCTTATTATAATAACAGCCAGATTCGTTCATCGCATATAAAATACGTCGATGCACTGGCTTTAACCCATCGCATACATCTGGAATAGCTCTACTAACAATTACGCTCATCGCATAATCAAGGTATGAGCGCTTCATTTCTTCTTCAATGCTGATTGGTACTAATTGTTGGTGTTCTAGGCTTTTTGACGCTTCCAAATCGATCCTCAAATAATTTAAATTTCCCCTTAAATTAATAGCCTAACTGTGATATTAACGCAAGTTATTTCGTAAACTTAGTCAGATTTTACTAACCATCTCAATAATCCGATTGCAAATACTTCGAAATCAATTAACTATCTATAATAAAACTAAATTATTATATAGCTATGACCTCTGAAAATAATCCACCAGAAGACGAAAAATTGCAACTTTTAGCGGCAAGCGCACAAGCTAAAAAAGCAGTAGGACCTTTACTTAAAGCGCTACAAGCTGCTTCTGGACCCTCAGCACCAAAAGGCAACGGAACTGATAAAGGGAAGGGAATTTAGTGGTTCAATAATACCAACGATTTTCCTCTATCTTTCAGCTCCATTATCAACTAAAGCTTCTAAGGCTGGCATATTATCATTATAGGCAGCATAATGAAGAGGAGTTAAATGAAAAATATCTCGTTGATTGATGATATTAGGAGAGACCTTTTCAAACTCATGGATAACTTCAGTTATCTCTTTTTTAGTTAAATTTCTAGCAAAAGTAAGAGTATGAAGAGGAGTTAACTGATCTTTGTCAGTTGATATTTCTACTTTATGCTTAAGGAAATAAATAATCATTTCTTTATTGCCAAATTGAGCAGTAAAATGAAGCAAAGAATATTTTTCTTCACTCTGGCTAATTATAGCCTGATTAATATTCTGCAAATCAATTTTTTTACCTTTATAGTTTTTTTCTAAGATTACTTTAGCCAATAGATTATAGTGATCGCTAATAGCAAAGGCAAGCAAATCAGCTAAGTCCCTTGTGAAACCTGGAATATCAATCTCATTGATTTTATTTACTATAGCTTGCTCAGCCGCTGCATCGTATTTTTCTGGCAAAGAATCTATTATTTCTTTTAATTTCATAAGCTTCAGATCATTATGTATATTAAATAATATATTCATTATAACTACAATAACATAAAAAATCTATGGCATAATTTTCTATTATTGCTTAGTATTCATCTTTAGTAGGAACTTTTTCAATATACGACATAAAAGTTAATAAACGCTTAAAAAACCAATCTACGATTGGCGTCTTTATGTCGTGTACCAATTTTAAAACTAAAAGGTAGCTCAATGATTTTCTCTTTACCTATCTTTTTTAAAGGACTCACTGTCGGATTAAGTTTAATTATAGCAATTGGCGCTCAGAATGCCTTCGTCCTCAAACAAGCCATCCTAAAAAACCATATCTTTCTAATGGCAATAACTTGCTCATTAATTGATGCTACCTTAATTATAGCTGGAATTAATGGTATAGGGGCTATTCTAACTTCAAATGCTACGTTTTTAGAAATTTCACGTTGGGGCGGAGCATTATTTCTATTTTATTATGGATTCATCTCCTTTAAGTCATCATTAAAGAAAAAAAAATCCTTAACTATCGAAGAAACACCTACAGCTATGAGCCTTAAAAAAGTTATCCTTACTTTATTTGCAGTAAGCTTACTTAACCCCCATACTTATTTAGATACCTGCGTCTTGATGGGAAGTATTAGTGCCAATTTTTCTGATAGTGAGCGTCCATCATTCACTATTGGAGCTATATTAGCTTCGTTTATTTGGTTTTTTTCGCTTAGCTATGGAGCTAAATTTCTAAAGCCAATCTTTGCAAAACCTGCTGCTTGGAGTATTTTAGATTTTTTGATTGGTTGCATTATGTTTTCAATCGCGTTATCATTTTTATTTATAATAGAAATATAGTAATAAGTTTTCGCGTCAAGAATGATGCGCCGACTCTAAAAATATTCAGTTACTACTAAAAATTGATATAACAAAAGACCATTGCACGAACTGTAACTAGGACTCGAAGCACGCAAGGTCGTCACCCTTGGCCGAAGGCCGAGGGTCCAGATTAAATCTCTTGTAATGTAGAGCTTTTAAAGACTTTAAAAGATTTCAACTGGATCCTCGCCGTTAGCTAACGCTAACGGCAAGGATGACGACCTCGCATGTTTTAATTATGATTTTAGCTCGCGCAACAGTCTCAACAATTAGCAGACAACATATGAAAATAATTTATATCATCGCGTTTATTTTAGGAATGATTTGTTCTTTTGGACATCCGCCTTTTAACTATATATTATCTTCTCTATCTTCTTTAGCTCTATTTTTTTACATCTTAGAAACTATCAAAATGCCTAAGCAAGCCTTTTGGTTTTCCTTTAGTTTTGGTTATGGCTACTATCTTTACAGCCATCATTGGTTCAATGAATCCCTATTAGCCTTTGGTGATGAATTATTGTGGTTAATGCCTTTTGGCCTATTATTAATCCCAGCGTTTTTTGCGTTCTACTTTGCTATAGCTGGCTATTTAATCAATCGTTATGCTAAAGGCAATGTTTTTATAATTGCTTTAATTTGGTTAATAATGGAATTCACTCGTAGCTACGGTTACATTGAATTTCCATGGTTGTTAATTGGTTATATCTGGTCTTATTCTGATATTATGAGCCAAAGCGCTGCTATATTTTCTATCTGGGGCCTAAGCTTTCTTACTATTATTTGGACTGGAGCAATCTATGCAATATTGCAGATATTAAAAGATAAAAATTATCAAAATAGTTCAATTGTTTTTATAGCATTGCTTAGTTACATAGGTTGCTATATTTATGGTGATTATCGCTTAAATACCCCCCCTGCCCTTACCGAACAAACCGCTAAGGTAAGAATTATTCAATCTAATATCGACCAAAATATTTACTCAAGAATGAATGATCGCTACAAAAATCTAATCAAACATATTGATTTAAGCCAAGACGCTGCCGCAAAAAATATTGACTATATAATTTGGCCAGAAGGCGCACATGAATATAATTTAGATCAAGCTCTATTAAATAAAGTAAAAAGCATTATCCCTAAGAATGGAGCGCTTATATTTAACTCTACTCGTAGAGAATTAAATCCTTATAAACATTGGAATTCATTATTTGTCATCGATAGCGATGGAAAAATTATCGATTATCACGATAAAGCTCATCTAGTGGTTTTAGGAGAATTTATTCCACTGCGAGCTATATTACCATTTATCAACAAGATCACTCCAGGAGCGGTGGATTACACCCAAGGCATTGGCGTTCATGCTATTAATGTAGCTCATCCATTTTTGCCTAGTATTTGCTATGAAGCAACTTTTCCTAATAACAACGATCAAACATTTACCTGGATTTTAAATATTACTAATGATGGTTGGTTTGGTAGTAGCATTGGCCCTTATCAACATCTAGCCATTAGTAAGTTTAGAAGTATTGAACAAGGCGTGCCAATGGCGCGCGCTTCTTTAACTGGCGTTTCAGCAATTATCGATAGTTTTGGCCGGATAACAGCGCAAATTCCATTACTTAAGGAAGGAGTTCTTGATGCTACACTGCCCGCCTATATGACTAACTCCACTTATTATCACCATTATGGTTATTACAGTGTGATTCTGTTGATCTTGGTTGTTTTTGGTCTTGAGTTATTAATAAGGAAAGCTACATCAATTAAGCGCAAAAATCATTAAGGCACACAGGACTTTCAATTAATCCTTGTAGGTAAGTAACTAATTCGTCTTCTGAATATCTTTCTAAATCTATAGTTTCAGTAAAAGCAAATAATGTTTTACGCACTATTTCTGGGTTATATTGATATATATACTCTTGAAAATCTTTAGTTTCAGTTTCACTTAAGACCGTAAAAGGAAAATAAAAAGCTTTTATATCATCGTAACCCAACTCTTTGAGTTTACCTACAGTGCGAGCA
>CANDYO010000113.1 GCA_947424995.1 Rickettsiales bacterium
ATTAACTTCTTAGTTGAGAAAAAAACAAAATGGAATGACAATTATGAAAAGAATACGATAACTGCATAAAATATTTGACTTTAAACACGGTAGATCCCCGGTGACCCAAGCAAAGCTTGGTCCCGAGGATTGTAAGTAACTTTTTTATTGCTAACCTTTGTAACCGAAAAGGTGAACACATACCCCCCAACTATAACCCAATATTCATATCGAGCTTTAAAGTATCCACGGTTTCAAATAATATGTCCAGTTGCTGAATAACTTGTTTAATTCTTTGATAATCCACCGTTTCATTTAAAGCTAGGCTTGGCATAAAATCATCTTCTATAGCTAAGGCTAAAAATAGCTTATTATCAACAAAACAGCATCTTAGAGAAGTATTTTGATTTAATTTAAGCAATCTTTCCATAAAACTTGGGGTAAGTAAATAACGCGCTTCTATTTGGCTATCACTATAAACGTCAAATTCACTTTCAAACTTTGAATCTTCAAGAGTTACCCGTTTTAACTGCTTTGGTAAATCATTAAAAATTTTGATCAACTGGTTCTGCACAACATACGTGGTTGAGGAAAACTTCTTATTTAAGCTAGTAATAAAAAATAACCCCTTAAAAATTGACTGTTCTTTATTAATAGTTTCCGTATGACTATTAACATTCACCTCCATTTGAGTTATTTTTATTAATTCAATTTGGGATAAATTTATTTTGATCGATTTATATTTCCCTTCAATATAATCTTCTGATCTAAATTCATCAAAATCAGCAAAAAGATTCGACTCAATTATAGTAGAGCTACTAATCCCATTAAATGGGTGATATTCAAACTCTGGATAAAAACCGATTATTTTACTATATAACTCTGACTTAGTAGTATAATCAAACTCCTCTTGAGATTTTTTCATCTTAAAATAACTAAAAATCATCCCAATAACGGAAATAATAATCACTGGTAATATGAAACCATAATGATCCGTAGAGCCATGTCTCAGGCCCATTAAATTATAGGAAATGTATTTTAGTGAGTGCGGATAAAAATAGAAAGTAATAATTAAAAAAATTAGGATAAAAGTGAAATAAGCAGCTTTTCTATACCTATATTCAAATAATTTTTCTTTTCTATATTGTTCGAATTTATCAACTGCAGGCTTAATTTCTAAATTGTAATATGAAAGAAACTCTTCATCATTTAACATAATTAATACCAATTTTTATTGCTGAATAAATATTTCTCGCGTCATCCCTGGCAAGCTATGCTGGAAGCATAGCGCGACCGGGGATCCTCAGGAGTTTTCTTCCTCACTAGATCCTAGGATCTCGTAAAACCAGGCAAAGCCTAGTTTTACTTCGCCCAAGATAACTCAGGGAATGGCATAATCTATTTAGTTCAATAAGCTGCTAGCATCAACGCTTTGTTTTTGCATTTCGTCTGCTTGATAAAAAGGCATAACCTGAGCAGAAGCAAGCTTAGCAATCAAATTACCAGGGAAAATTTGAATTGAATTATTGAGCTCGGTAACCGCTGCATTGTAAAAACGTCTTGCCGCACTGATATGCTCTTCCACTTCATTGTAAGTTATTTGCGCTTGCAGCATTGTTTCATTAGATTTTAAATTCGGATAATTCTCAACTTGCATCAATAAATTGGCCATTTTCCCAGCAATTTCATTGCTCATTTTAAAATATTCGGCTACAGACTCTTTATTATCATGCTGATAATTATTAGGAATTCTAGCTCTAAGCGAAGTAACTTCGGTGATAAGACTTTTCTCATGTTCCATGAATTTTTTGGCAATTTTTAGAATATTAGGGATTAAGTCATAACGTTTAGTTAGCTGTACATCAATACCAGACAGTGATTCCATCACTTGGTTTCTTTTTCTAACAATCACTATATACCAAATATAAATTACTGCTAAAACGACACCGGCAATAATAATATTATTAGTCATGATTTATTTCTCTTTAGGTTTTCTCTTTAATACCACCGCAACTGCACCTTCTCCACCAAGCTCATATTTAGCTGCTGAATAACTTAGTACATATTGCTTGAGCTCAGTATATTCTAGCCAACGTGGAACTACAAGTTTAATTACTCCTGGTTGATCTATATTTCCTTTACCCGTGACAATCAAGACATATTGTTTATTGGCCTGATAACAAGACTCTATAAATCTAGTTAAAACTTCAAAAGCTTGTTCTTGAGTTAATCCATGTAAATCAACTTTTGCCTCAATTGCATAAGCTTTTCTACGTTTTTGTTGATAATTTGGTTCGGGAGGAATTTCTTCTTGGCGAATCTTAACTCTAGGAGCGAAAGAGCTACGAATATTCTTATCTATCTTGGTAATTTCTTTTATATATTCTAGCCAAATTTTTAAATCATCATTCATAGGGATTGTGCAAAAATTAGATATTAAAAAAATAGCTCTCTCTTTAAGTAAAAAACGGACGTCACCTTTGTCCGAGCGCTAGCGAAGGACGAAGGTCCAGTTGAAATCTTTTTAATCCCTTAAAGTCTCTAAATATTAAGAGATTTAAACTGGATCCTCGGCCTTCGGCCAAGGATGACGGCATTGTTTGTCTTTCAATTTTTTGCAACCATAGAATTTAATCTACCTAAACATCACGGCAAATAACTAGCAATCTTCTTCGGCACTAAAATATAATATTGTCCCTTATTAGCCATATACCAAGCATAACGTTCAGCTTTTTTACTACTACCAAAAAATACATCACCTCTAACTGCACCTTTAATCGCTCCGCCAACATCTTGGGCAACCATAATTCGGTTAAACGGTTTAAGTGGGAGCTTTTTATTTTCACGTGGATAACTAGTTTCAAGCCATAATGGTGCTCCCAGCGGGATATAGCTACGGTCAACTGCTAAAGTGCGCATAGGAGTTACCTCCACCCCTAAAGCTCCAACTGGATGATGTTCCTCTCTTACTACAAAATATACATAAGATTCATTTAAGTTCATCACCTTAGCAGCCTTATGAGGATTCGCATTTAGCCAATTGATTATTGATTCAGCGCTCATTTTATTTTTATCAATCAAATTATTCTTACTGAGATAATTACCGATATGAAAATAAGGATGGCCATTTTGTCCACCATAACCAAGTTTGATATAACTATCAGAAGACACCTTTATTTTACCACAGCCTTGAATGTGCATGAAGAATAAACCAACTTTATCCGATACATAGGCAACTTCTAGACCTTTACCTTTTAGCGCTCCTCGCTCTATATGACTTCGTGGGATTTTGGTATTAACTGATTTAGAATGAAGATAAACAGGGTGCCTATGCTTATTGGTTTTAACTATGCTTCCTTCCAGTTCCACTTCATAATAACCTGTAAATAATCCTTGCGGACCTTTTTGCCCTTTAACTAAATATGGAACAAAATTATTTTCAAAGAATTTACGTGCATCTAAGCCTTTCTCTTGATATTTCCTAGCTAATTTACAGGTCTTGTTCCACTCATCTTTAGTAATATGTTTAGGCACTTTTGCAAAAATGTCTGCTTGAGAAATTTGCTTACCACGCATACAAGACTTAGTGAATGCAGCTAAAGCTTTGCCATGTTGATCTTCTGACCAATGTTTTAGATTAGTAAAACTACTTTTTTCCAATTGAATATAATGCTTGGGTTTCGATGAAGCGCAATTGGTAAGAAAAAATAAACATAATAATGCGGCGATAAACCTGAACTTAAGTAGCATTTACTTTAACCAATTTCCAGCTCTTTTTGCCATTTAATTCTTTGGCAAATCCCCAAGTATCTTCCACATGATCAATCTGTGAAGAATTACCTTCAATAATTTCACCTTTATCATTTTTAATTAAATTAATTTGTTGGCTTTCGTAAAATACATCAATAGATAAATAATTACCTTTTAATTCTATAGTTTTAATTTTGACCGTTGGAAGAGATACCAAAGTAAGACTTAAGGTAACTTTATTTTTTATTCTCTTATCAATTTCACTGGTAAACTGCTTGTAGATATCATCACTCAATAGATTTTTTAAAGTGGGGCGATCATCTTCAGCAAAGGCAGCCAAGACCATTTCAAAAGCACTTTTAGCTCCATCAAGAAATTTTTGCAGAGAAAAATTAGGCTCAATTTTTCTTACGTTAGCTATTGTTTCTTCAAATCCTTTTGCCAACTCTACTTCCATTGGAGATAAATGAACAGGCTTTTCCTCTACAATTTTTACTATAGAAGAAATATCAATTACATTGGTAAAATCATTATTGTTATTTTTTGGAACAAGTTCATTACCATCATCATCCCTGCGACCTAATATCGTATAAAGCCGGAACAAAATAAATCCAGCTATTAGACCAAGTATTATTATATCTGCTGAAAACATTTCCACCCTCAAAATTAAATTAGTTGATTTACGTACTTGACATTTATACAATGAAACTTATGATTTTACATCATCTATTTTACTAATATCTAACCTTTATTAAAAGAGAATAATTATGAAAAATAATAAACAACCAACAAAATCAAGCGCACCAGAAAATATAAAATCAGCTGCTCCTTCTTCTGGCCCTTCAGTTGCAATCAATGCTCAATACGTAAAAGATTTATCATTTGAAAATCCAAATGCTCCAACATCTTTAACGCAGCAAAAAGATACTCCACAAATTGAAGTAGCTTTAGACCTTGAAGCCAAAGCTTTACAAAATGATGTCTATGAAATAACTCTAAAAATCAATGCTAGCGCTAAAGCTGGTGAAACTCCATTATTTGTAGCTGAGTTAGCTTATTCAGGAATATTTACTTTAGCTGGTATAGATCCAGAGCAAAAAGAAATGATCCTCTTAATTCATTGCCCAACAATTTTATTCCCATTTGCTCGTAGAGTTCTTGCTGACGTAACAAGAGATGGTGGCTTCCAACCTCTAATGCTCGATCCTATAGATTTCGCTGCTTTATATCAACAACGCAGCGTAGAAAATAATCCAGCCCCTACTAAGTAGTCTATATCTACCCATCAAATCAATTCTTTCTTATCAGAATGGTTAATCAAAAACTAAAATCCTTGGCTAAGTACCCAGTACTTGGCCAAGGATTCTTGATTATCAAAGGATACCATTACATAAACTAAAACGACGCTATATTTTGGGTGCTTTTAGTTGATTTACGACCTGCCTTGCTCTATTATCTAGAAAATCACGTCAAAATGGCACTATAATGAAAACTAACACTCGAAATATTATTTTATTGTCTATTATAGCATTAGTAATACTGTGTATAGCTATAAATTTGAGTTTTACTAAGAAACAACCTCTAGCTAAGTCAGTGGCTACCGCAATTGTAACGCGCGATAATTTGACCAACCAAATCAAATTAAGCGCAGAATTCAGACCTTATCAAGAAGTAGACTTACATGCTAAAGTTTCAGGCTATCTTCAAAATATCAATGTTGATATCGGTGATCAGGTTAAAACTGGACAAGTAATTGCTGTTTTAGATAGCGATGAATTAAAAGCTGACGTAGATCGCACTCAAGCAGATCACTATAATGCTAAATTAGAATATGATCGCATCAATGAAGTGATAAAAAATGATCCACGCTTGTTAGCACAAGCTGATTTAGATAATGTACAAGCTACCTATAAAATGGCATTGGCTAGTATGGAAAGAGCTCAAACTCTTTTCAGTTACACAATAATTACGGCACCTTTTGATGGCGTCATTACTAAACGCTATGTCCACCCTGGCGCATTGATCCAAAACAGCACAAGCTCTAATGACCAAACTCTACCATTGGTCCATCTAGAAGAAAACGCACGTTTACGTCTTGATTTCTATGTTCCAGAAGCAGAAGTACCACAAATTCATGTTGGCACACCTGTTGAAGTAACTATTAAAGCTATTGATAAGGTTATTGCTACTAAGGTTGCTCGCATCTCTAGTAAAATTGATCATGCTACTAGAACAATGGTAACTGAAGTAGATATTGAAAATAACGATTTACGTGCTACCCCTGGTATGTATGCTGTAGCAGTTATCAATTTAAAACAAAAAAATGATGCGCTAACTCTTCCTTTACAAGCAGTATCTATGGGTAACCAACCCAATGTTTGGTTGGTAAATAAACAAAACGAAATTGAAGAGGTCCCAGTTATAATTGGTCTACAAACTCCTTATAAAATAGAAATCCTACAAGGCTTAAAAGAAGGAGATCAAGTAATATTTGGTAACCGTGGCCCGCTGAGCGTTGGAATGAAAGTAATACCTAAGATTATCAAAACAGACACATCCACTAAAGCATTGGAGCAATAATAATGTCACGCTTTGCGCTCCTTTACCCATATTTCATTATCGTATGTTGCTTAATCATTGGCATAATTGGAATATCAAGCATAGCACGCATGCCAGTAGATTTGCTTCCTGAAGTAAAAATTCCAACAGTGGTGGTGTTAACCTTCTATTCCGGTATGCCTGCCGAACAAATAGAATCAACTATTACCAGTCCAATTGAGAGATTTCTTACTCTAAGCAGTGGCATTAGATTTATTGAGTCAAAATCTCTTCAAGGCGTCAGTCTAATTAAAGTTACTTTCCAACCAGGAACTGATCCTGACTCTGCCGCTAGTGTTATTTCTAATTTCGCGATGGCTAGCCTTCGTACTCTACCCGTTGGAACTCTACCGCCGATAGTGATGAAATTTGATACCGCTAATTTACCAGTATGCCTTATTACACTAAGAGCAGA
>CANDYO010000114.1 GCA_947424995.1 Rickettsiales bacterium
TCCACATTAGAACTATAGCATCTTTCTCTCTTAAAAAATTTGGCCATAAAGGATAACTCATTAAAGACGTAGTTAAGATTAATGAACTTGGAAAAATAAAACCTATCAAGTCTTTATAGTGAATCTGTATATCTTTTGGTATAGCGTATATCGTCGCAAAAATTGAAATCATACAAAATAAGCTAACCGACATATATGTATATTCTGCAGTAGGTGTATTTTTTTTCAAAAATTGAAATAATTTAAAATCAATTACTGCTTTAATAAATTTAAGCCAAGCAGTCTTGCGTTGCTTTCTTAATTCTTGTAATGGAGCTTCATCTTGTATACCAACCCAACCACCTGGTTGCTTAAGTAAGTAATGACTACCTAATAAAAAGACTAGATTTACTAACATAGCTGGAATAAGGCTATCTATATCGCTATCTGGTAAAAATATCATCCAAAGAATTACTGTAGATATCCCAGCAAACATTGCTATTAAAACAGACTTAGAGCTAGATCTAAAACCACAAAGCGCCATTATAAAGGGCACCGTCACCACCGGCATATAGAAACTTGCTGCAGAAATTACTAATTTTAGCAAATTATCACTAGAAAGCGCTAAAACCAAAGCAAGTAAAGTAATAAAAAAAGAAGCAATACGTGATGCCGTCAATTCATTACCAAACTTTATTTTCAAAGGCTTACAAATATCATGAACAAATAATACTGCTGTTGAATTGATATAAGAATCTACCGTGGACATTACCATGGCCATAATACCAATTAAAGTTAAACCTCTAAAACCGACATAAGAATACTCAAAAATAACATATTTCATTAAGTCTTTTGAATTAAGACCAGGATTAGATGATAAAATTAAGATACCGATAAAAGACATCACAAAAATAATTATTAGACAAGACACCGCAGCAATAAGAAAAGACTTTCTTACTTGAAGAGTGTTTTTAGCCATCGATATTCTTTGAAATATTGCCGGTTCAAACCCAGGAGCCAGCCACATAAAAAACAAGAACAAATAAGTAATAGCTTTGGGGGTGGTAAAATCAAACACCTCTTTATAATCAAAAATTGGATTAGTTTTAATGTTATTAGTTACTATATCTATACTGTCTAGATTAGCAAAAATAAAAAAAGCTAAGGTAGGGATAATTGTTCCAAAAGTAAAAAGCTGAATTACATCGGTAAATGTAACTGATTTTATTCCACCGAAAGTAGTATAGATAGCCACAACAGAAGCACCAATGAGCACTCCATATATACTTGATACATCAAAACTATATTCGAACAATAAGCCTGCAACTTTTAACTGAGCAGCCATTATACCACTCGTCCCTATACAACCAGAAATAGCCGTAATTACTCTTACTTTTTTACCAAACAAATCACCCATTGCATCAGCTATAGATATTTTACCCATAAATTCACTAAGACGAGGAGCAAAAAACCAGCCGATCAATAAGAACCCTAAAGAAGCTCCAGTAATCGCCCAAATATAATATAAGCCATTATTGTAAGTTTGAGATAAATTAGTAAAGAACGCGCTCCCACTAATCCAAGTGGCAACTAGAGTTGCGGCAATAGTCATGGTTGAAAAATTTCTATTACCAATCGCATATTCTTTGATATTTTTTATACCGAAGCCGTAAAACAACCCCACAGCTAAATTGATAATTATAAAAACGAGAAAAATCATCGAGTCTATATTTAACGACATAAATACCACCCTTTTTGAAGTTTAAGAGGAACTTAGGCTAGTAACTAGCTATAGTTCGAGTATTAGCTTAACTATTGTTAATAGTCAAAGTTATTTTGTCGATTATTTAATTTTTAGTAATATAGCTTTTAAGATGGAGGCCAGGGTCGGAATCGAACCGACGTATAGCGGATTTGCAGTCCACTGCATTACCACTTTGCTACCCGGCCAGGATAAAAAACTTGAGGGAACCCTTGATATATTTACCAAGCTCATCATATATACATTTACATATCATAAATTGCAAGCATTTTATGTTGCTAAATTAGTTTAATTATAGCACAATGACTACTGAAAAATTAATTATAACTCTAAGTGTAAATAAAATTATGAACAAAATTAAAATTGCGATAGCCTTATCTTGCCTACTATCAACCACTGCCCTGGCAACCACTTTATCGGAAGCATTGATCAATACATATCAAAATAACCCTGAGTTAATTGCTGCTAGGGAAAACCTAAAAATTACCGATGAAAAAATGTCTAATGCAATTTCAGGTTTCTTACCAAAAATTGCTTACACAGCCGGCAAAACTAATTCAAAACGTGATACTGCACCAGCTAATCAATACACTACTCAGCTATCAAAACAAGCAGATTGGGTTAATACTAAAACAAAACATTCTGGCATTGAATTAAAGCAAAACTTATTTGATGGTGGCAAAACAGTTATGGCCGTCCAAATTGCTAAATATACCATTGAATCTGGCCGTGCAGATTTACTCGCTACCGAGCAAAAATTACTTCTAGATGCAATTACTGCATATTTAGAAATTGTAAGCAGTAAGCAAGTACTTGATATCACTACTGAAAATTTTCAAGCTTACGAAAAAAGATATGACGCTATCAATGATAAACTTAAGGTTGGAGTAGCAAAAGTATCAGACCTAGCAACTGCTGCAGCTGCTAGAGCAAATGCTTATACCGAACTTACCTCAGCTTCTGGTAGATATTCTTCAGCTATAGCAACTTATATTCAGGTTATTGGCATTGAACCTGAGAACATAAAAATTGAAAAAAATCTAACTACTCCTCCAGCTAACCAAATGGATTTATTAAAATTCTCGCTTACCGCAAACCCAGAATTATCTAGCCTTAATTTCAAAAAGAAAGCATCTGATATTAACTTGGTCTCTAGTGCTGCTGAAATGTTACCAAGTGTTGACTTGGTTGGCGGTATGAATAAAGATTGGACCGATGTAAGAGCTGCACCTGGAGTGTCTCAACCTTATACTAATAGCAAGTCAGTAAGCGTTAACATTACCGTACCTATCTTTAATCAAGGACTAGAATATTCTGGCATTAGATCTAGCTCTGCTGATGCGGCTAAATTTAAATACCTATTAAAGAATACTAGAGCTAAAGTTACTCAACTAGCCTCTCAATCTTGGAACGATTACCTAAGTACTCAAGAGGGAATTAAATCCGCCGAAGAAGCCGTTAAAGCTGCAGATGTCGCTCTTGATGGAAAACAACAAGAATATAACGAAGGTCTTGGTACTTTAACCGAATTATTAGATGCGCAAAAAAATCTTTTTGACTATAAAATAAGGCTTACAAAAGTAAGACAAGATGCTGAATTAAGCAAATATAATATGGCATCTTTGATGGGCAAGTTAAATGCAAAAGATTTAAGCTTAGAAACAAAAATTTATAATGCTTCTGCTAATTATGATAAAATAAAATTTAAAATAATTGGTTTCTAGATATATGGAAGAAAAAGAGCAGCCTATCCAGCAAGCATTAAAAGGGATTAGAGAATTGATGAGCTCTCCTCCGAAATCACCTGATGCTGGTGAAGATGTGCTTGAACTAACAGAAGATGATCTTTTTGATGAATTAGACGAAGATTACCAGTGTGATTTCGAACAAAAAAAAATAAAAGAAAAAACTAACTCTGTTAACGAAAATTTAACTGAAATAGGTCATCCTAATAACAGAAAGGATCATTTATTCGAAAACTCCTCTCAACAAGAAGGCTCAATTTCTAGTGAAGATGCAGCTAAATCTGCTGAAACCATTAGAGAATTGATCAAAAAAATGGAGAAGCCCATAGCTGACGCTGCTAAACTTAGTAAAAATATTACTCTAGAAGAGATTGCTGCTGAAGCTATAAAACCTCTCTTAAAAGACTGGCTTGATCAGCATCTTCCTGAGATAGTGCAGCAAGCAGTTGAAGATGAGGTAAGAAAATTAATTCCTAAAAAAGATATAAAATAAATGGTTAAACACATAAAAATTCTATTTTTTAGCGCTATTTTGACTATCACTCAGGTAGCTAGTGCTTACGTTAAAACTGAATCAACTGGTTATCTAGATCAGCAATTATCTAAAGATAAACCTTTACCTAAATTAGGTAAAACCAAAAAGGGAGCTAGCTTAGCTAAACAAGAAGAATTAAAGCAGCTCGATCAAAAATCGGTTACATCTTACACCCCTCCTGCTCCACCACCTCCTCCTCCAATCGCGGCTCCAGCACTACAGACCGTTGCTGTTGAAACAGTCGTTGCGGTAAAAGAGAAAGATGACACTAATTTAAAAAATTTACAAGAAAGTCGTGAGGCTAAAGAAAAACTAGTTAATAGCTTAATAAAAAATAATTACAACATATATAATCCACCAAAAGAGTTATACGATACCTTTATAACCAAGGATAACTCACATCTTCCTCCTGTTTATTTTAAGTCATATTATTTATATTTAGCTTTTAAAGCAGCTAAAGAAGATAACCTAAATGATTTGCGAGCAGTTTTATCACAATTCAACTTTTTAAATGGACAAGATGAAAATGGAAACACCATTTTAATTGCAGCAATTCAAAGCAATAGCATAGATTCGGCACGTATTTTGCTGGCTAAAGGGGCTTACGTAAATGCAGTAAATAATAATCAAAAGACAGCCCTCCATTATGCCGCAACTATTGGCGGACTAAATACTGCTAAATTACTACTTTCATTTGGAGCTGATTATACTTTAAAAGACGATCAAGATATGACAGCCCTAGATTACGCCACAGCAAATCAACATGGAGAAATAGTAGCTATGATCAATCAATATATGCAACAAAATAATTTGCAGTAATTTTAAAGTAAGATTAATCATTTATTAACTGCGCTGGTGTAGATTATACTAAGAATAAATTTAAGAGAATAATATGGATAACGTAAAAAATAAAATTGCCAAAACTACTTTTGGTATTTTTATATTTGTAATACTTGCATATCTTACCGCCCTAGCGTTTACCTATTTAGTTATGCCTGGCGCAGCTTTAAGTACTGAAGCATATGACCTCATTGTTTTCTATGTAGAAGTTGGAGAATGGATTGCCTTTAACTGGGAAGCTCTCACCTTCGAAGGTAGCTACACTATAATTGCCGATCAAGCGCCAATACCATTTCTTTTAGCTAAGTTTTTTGCTTCTTTAGCTGCCACTTATGGCCTAACTATACTTATAGTTCTAAAAAACTGGAATAAAATTTCCAGCTACGACATGCTAAAACCAAAAGAAAAAGTACATGGTGACGCTAAATGGGCATCTGATAGCGATGTTGGTCGTGCAGGTCTTAGAAGTAAAGCAGGAATGCTATTAGGCATGGATGATGATGGTTATTTTGTCTCTGCTGGTTATCAACATGCTCTACTATTTGCTCCTACCGGATCTGGTAAAGGTGTGGGTTTCGTAATTCCTAATTTGCTTTTCTGGCAAGAATCATGCGTCGTTCATGATATCAAACTTGAAAATCATGATATCACTAGTGGTTGGCGAGCATCAATTGGACAAAAATGCTATGTTTGGGCTCCAGCTGATCCTGATGGCAATACTCACTGCTACAACCCTATTGATTGGGTAAGCACTAAAGCCGGACAGATGGTAGATGACGTGCAAAAAATTGCGAATTTACTTTTACCAAAACAAGATTTCTGGGAAAATGAAGCACGAAGTTTATTTGTTGGCGTAGTGTTATATTTAATTGCCGATCCTAATAAAATCAAGTCTTTTGGTGAAGTAGTTCGAACTCTTCGTAGTGATGACGTAGTGTATAACTTAGCCGTTGTGCTAGATACATTGGGCAAACAAATTCACCCTGTTTCTTATATGAACTTAGCTGCTTTCTTACAAAAAGCTGATAAAGAACGTTCTGGGGTTATTTCAACTTTGAACTCATCGCTTGAATTATGGGCCAACCCTCTGATTGATACTGCAACTGCAACTAGTGACTTTAACGTTCAGATGTTTAAAAAGGAAAAAACTACAGTATATGTAGGCTTGACTCCAGATAACTTAAAAAGACTACAGCCATTAATGCAGATTTTCTATCAGCAATCGACCGAATTTTTGAGTCGAAAATTGCCTGGTAAAGATGAGCCATATGGAGTGATGTTTATTCTCGATGAGTTTCCAACTTTAGGTAAAATGGATCCATTTATGAGCGGGATTGCATATTTTCGTGGATATCACGTTCGTTTATTCTTAATTATCCAAGATACCCAACAGCTGAAAGGTATTTACGAAGAATCTGGTATGAACTCTTTCCTTTCTAACGCCACTTTTAGAATAACTTTTGCTGCTAATAACGTTGATACCGCTAATCTAATTTCGCAATTATGCGGTAATAAAACAGTGCAACAAGAATCTTATAATAAGCCAAAATTCTTTGATTTAAACCCAGCCTCTCGTTCAGTTAATATTTCTGAAGTACAAAGGGCTTTACTACTACCTCAAGAAGTTATTGGCTTGCCACGTGATGAACAGATTCTTTTAATTGAGTCTTTTCCACCAATTAAATCAAAAAAGATTATGTATTATGCGGATAAATTCTTTACCAAACGTCTCTTAAAAGCGGTTGCCATTCCTAAGCAAGAACCATATTCTGCTAATAAGTCTAAAGAAGATGCACCCGCTGAAGCCCCTGCAGCTTAATAGACGGCTATACTCTCATT
>CANDYO010000115.1 GCA_947424995.1 Rickettsiales bacterium
CAGCTACTTCTGAGGGAACCACCTTCATAAAAGCCTTAACTCAAGAAGAGATGGAGCATGCTAGGCATGAGGAATATGCAACTGATATAATGCTTGGTTTAAGGTCAATAACACCAAGCAATATGAGTTATTGTGATGAAATACCAAGTAATGAATCTGTTGTATCTAGAGGTGGAAGCAAAAGTCTTTACGTTTCCAGTCTTAATTTTAGTCCAGTAAATGAAGATAATTTTGACGATGAAGATTCGCCATTTTTACTACTTTCCACAGAAGATGTAGTTAAATGGACTGGTCAATTCATCGATTATGATAAAAGCACTTAATTTATTACAGATATACTTTTAAAGACTATTTGTTTTTTATGCGAAAAAGAAAAGGAGTCAACACTATGCCACCTAAATCTAGGCATCAAAGAAGAAATTCTCTTTCAGAAGAAGAAATAGCAAACTTGATGAAAGCGCATTATACTCAATCATCAGCTGCAGAAAGCAAAAATGATTGCAAAGAAGATGGCTCTAAAGCGTCCTCTGCTGAGCAAGTTATTGACGACGAAGGAAAATGTAGAGGGGGAACTGCAAAGAAAACAGTGAGTTTTGGTGAGACCACCATTATAACGATTCCCAATAGAGAAGATATTGCTGAAGAAAGAAATCTAGCCCGAGAAGCTGCACATGAGGAATATGTAGCTGACATAATGCTAAATTTAAGACATGCGAACGACGCATCAACTATTCATAGTTATAGTACTGCAACATTAATTGATTGTAACGAAGAGGGATCAAATAATACTGTGCCCCTTACACTTAGAAGTAGGAGTGGGAGCTTTTATATTCCTCCTAACCAAACTCTTGATATAATAGATGAAGATAATTTTGAAGATGATGAGGACCTCCCATTCGCATTAAATCCTAGCGCAGAAGAAGGAGCTCAATGGATGAGTTCATTCATTTATCACGATAAAAATGCTTAAGAAAGAATAGATGTCAAAAACTTCAAATTTAATATTATTAGCCCATAAAGAAGCAGTTACTATTGAAGAATCAGCTAAAAATTCTTTTATTGAACAATTAAAATCTTTGAAACTAAATATCAATAACATACAAACATCGGCTTGCAAAGCTCAGATAATTTGGTATAACGCAGCGGCAGAATTTATTAAGCAAGCTACTGCTTTTAAACCTATGGAAATTATTATTCCTTCACCAAAGCAACCAGAAAACGAAAACTCCGATCCTACAGCAACAAAATCTAAGGCTAATCCTGAAACAAATTACACTCTAGATGAAACGCAAAAAGATAAATTAAGTCAATATTATCAATTAGTTGCTAAATGTCAGAATCCTTACATAACGCTTAGTCACTCTCTACTAAACGCAATAGCTCTTAACTATAAAAATATTCTCAAAGTGATCCATCCAGATAAAGTCCAGCTTGATGCGAGGGAAGAATATACAGAATTAACTAGATTTACTTATGATTTAAAAGAACACTCATCTAAAGAAAAAAACTGTTTAACCAATGAATGCATAGAAGATAACCTGCTTATTAATGAATATCTTGTAGCTTATCGCTATAGAGTTCAAATAGAATTGGAGTTAAACAAGTTACTGTCAGATTGTGAAGATCTGTGCAATTCTAATTCAAATGAAATTGCTAAATGCACAGAAAACTGTAAAATAGAATTTGATTATAATTAATAAATATAAAACTATGATTAAGTTTAACGCTGAAATAGCTCGCAAGGCTGTCCACTTATCCTCTCTTTGGATACCAGCTTTGTATCTTTATACTACAAAAAATACCATGCTTTCAATATTATTGCCTTTAGCTTTAATAGCCATAACTATTGATTTTAGCAGAAGATTTATTCCTCAACTCAATAATTTAATTAATCATTTTATTGGCCATATGATGCGCGATGAAGAAAAAGAATTATTTGCTTTTTCTGGAGCTACTAATATGCTCATCGCAGCTAGTTTAACAGTTGCTATATTTAACCAAGGAATAGCCATCCTAGCTTTAAGCATTTTGATGATTAGTGATAGCTTCGCCGCTATAGTTGGACGTAAATTCGGTAAAATACGCTTAGTAAGTGGTAAAAGCTTAGAAGGCTCTTTAAGCTTTGCTGCTTCTGCAATTATGGTATATTATTTTTTTAAAATATGCTACCATTACACCTTACCATTAGATTTGTCTTTGTTAGCAATTTTTGTAGCAACTATCGCTGAGTTATTTGCTAAAAAAATTCATCTAGATGATAATTTTATTATTCCTCTTGTTATTGGCATGGTTTTGTCTTTAGGGTAAATTAATGCTTTTTCCTGATTCATTTATTGACGATCTTAAGCAGCGCTTATCATTATCTAAAGTAATTTCTAGTCGAGTAAAATTACAACGCAAAGGACAGCATTATCTTGGGCTATGTCCATTTCACAATGAAAAAACTCCGTCGTTTACAGTACAAGATCACAAAGGAACTTATTATTGTTTTGGCTGTCATGCTCATGGAGATATAATCGAATTTATTAGCAAAGTTGATCAACTATCCTTTGCTGATACTATTGCCTACCTAGCTAATTTAGCTGGTGTAGCATTACCTAAATTAAATCCAACTGAACAAAAAAAGATAGAGCATCAACACAGCCTAACTCAAGTAACCGCTAAGGCTAGCGAGTGGTTTGAAAAACAACTAAAATTATCCACTAATCATAATGCCTATGATTATTTAATTAAACGAGGTATTAGTAATGAAGATATTCAAATATTTTCATTAGGATATGCACCGGCCAAGGGGTTGCTTAATTTTCTAAATTCTGCTGGCTTTTCTTTAGATTCAATAGTTGACGCAGGTCTGGCCATTAAATCCGAATCAAATAATAAATATATTGAGCGTTTTTGTAACAGAATTATTTTTCCGATTAAAAATAATAAAAATCAAATAGTTGGTTTTGGAGGTAGGACTTTAAATGCCGAAGTAATGCCTAAATATTTAAACTCCCCAGAGACAGTTCTCTTTAAAAAGAATAATTTATTCTACGCAGCAGACATTGCTTTTAAGCATGTATTAAAAAAAGAAAGAGTTATTGTAGTTGAAGGTTATATGGATGCTATTTTTATGCATAAAGCTGGGCTACCAGAAACTGTCGCAGCTTTAGGCACTGCTTTTAATCAAACTCATTTAAAAAATTTATGGAAAATGGCTAATGAACCAATACTCTGTTTCGATGGAGATGAGGCTGGTAAGAAAGCTATGTTAAAAGCAGCGCTTACTGCTTTGCCTTTACTAGAGCCAGGCCTAAGCCTTAAATTTTGTTTTTTACCTAAAGGACAAGATCCTGATGAGGTCATCAATCAGCAAGGCTCTGCTTATATCCATCAATTATTAGAAAATAATACAAATCTTGCTGATTTCATTTGGCAGTCAGAAATGGAACTAAGCAACCATGACAGCCCTGAAGGTAAGGCATTGTTTGAACATAAGATTAATAATTTAGTAGCACAAATTCAAAACACAGTAGTACGTCCACACTATCAACAATTTATGAAAAATAAATTATGGCAAGAATTCAGTAGCTTTAAAACAGAGAAACAAAAGAAAATTATTAATTTAAAACAAGCACCTGCTTCACTACCAAATAATTTACCTGCTAAAGAAAGACTTGAATATTCTTTATTTGCTCAATTAATCTCTTACCCCTACTTAGTTGAAGACAAGCTGATATTTGATGATTTTTTCAACCTCGAAATTGATCATCAAGAATTAGAAAATTTGCGCTCTATTTTGGTAACTTATCATGAAAATCAAGAAAGCTGCTTAAATAATTTGCTTATCCAAAATAATTTAGGTAGATTAGTTGAGTTTCTATGTGGATCAAAATCTAGTTTTATTGATACAATATCAACGATAGACATTAAGACCGCTAAAGAGATATGGCTAATCACATATAAGAAATATCTTTTGGAATTGCTCAAAACCGAATATAACCAATTTATGCAAAGAGTTCATTATGAAAGCAAAGCTTTTGAAAAGGCTACAGAATTAAAAAAATCTATTGATCTTTTAATTAAAGAAATCACAGAAAAAGAAGCTAACTTATCCCCAGAACAAATTTAGTTATTTAACACTTACTTAAGGCAATAATATGTCAAACATGGAAGATTTTGAATCCAAAACTAAAAACTTCGAAGACTCAACAAATGATGGCAAGAAACAGATGACCGCTTTGGTTAAAAAGCTTATTGTCCGTGGTAAATCCCAAGGTTTTCTTACCTATGATGAGATAAACAACATTCTACCAAGAGATAACTTTGCTACCGATAACTTTGATCAAATCATTAGCGCTTTATCAGATGCAGGGATTAATGTAATCGAGAATGTCGAAGATGCTGTAGATAATGACAATGATTTTGATCTTGCTATAGTTGAAGATTCAGACGAACTTACTGATGAAGTAGCCGTTGAAGAGCTAAGTCGTACTGATGATCCTGTAAAAATGTATTTAAGAGATATGGGTGGGGTAGAATTATTATCTCGTGAAGGCGAGATTGAAATTGCAAAAAGAATTGAAGATGGTCGCGAAACCATGATTAAATCTTTATGCGAGACCCCTTTAACTTTAAAGCAATTGAAATCATGGTATGAAGATCTGCTTAATGAAAAAATTCTCTTACGTGAAATCATTGATCTTGAAGCTAATTACGAAACTGATCCAGAACAGATAATGAGTAATGTTGAGCATGATAAAGATACACTTGAAACTAAAAATGAAGAAGATGAAGAAAATACAGATGACGACGACGAAGGAGACGTAGAGGAGGAATCTTTATCATTAAGTAGCTTAGAGGCCGCTTTAATGCCAAGTATTATTGAGACCTATAGTAAGGTGGTATTATTATGCGACCAGTTAATTGAAATTCATCGGAACAAACTCAATCAGATAACAGGTGTTAGCGAATATAAATTTGATGAAAAAAATTACATTGCAATAAGCTTAGAATTAACAATATTAGTTAAAGCTCTTAAGTTAAATGATAAGGCAATCGATTTCTTACTTAATCAACTCTATACAATCAATAAGAAAATGATGAGCATTGAAGGTAAATTAATGCAAACCGCTGAAAAGCGCCATATTGCTCGCAAAAGTTTTCTTAATAATTATATTGGCTCTGAGATGGAAGTCAACTGGCTGCAGCGAGTTGAAAGCATTAAAGAAAAAGGCTGGAAGGACTTCGCTACTTTAGATACAGAAGTTATTGAAGTAATTCGCAATGAGTTATGGGCTATAGCTCAAAATCTAGGGATTTCTATTAGCGATTTAAAGACCCTAATTAACCGAGTTCATAGAGGAGACCGTACAGCTAATAAAGCTAAGAAAGAAATGATCGAAGCTAATTTACGCCTAGTTATTTCAATCGCTAAAAAATATTCCAACCGAGGATTACAATTCTTAGACTTAATCCAAGAAGGAAATATTGGTTTAATGAAAGCGGTGGATAAATTTGAATATCGTCGTGGATATAAATTTTCAACTTATGCTACTTGGTGGATTAGACAAGCGATCACCCGTTCAATAGCTGACCAAGCCAGAACTATCCGTATTCCTGTACACATGATTGAAACTATTAACAAAATAGTACGCACCTCTCGTCAAATGCTTCATGAGCTTGGTTACGAACCCACTCCTAATGAATTAGCTGATCGTCTTTCTATGTCAGTTGATAAAGTGCGTAAAGTACTAAAAATTACCCGTGAACCCGTTAGCTTAGATAATCCTATCGGCGATGAAGACGGTGGATCGTTAGGTGACTTTATTGAAGATAAAAATGCCTTACCTCCATTAGAAGCTGCTATTTTAGGTAATTTACGCGAGACTACTACTCGCATTTTAGCAAGCTTAACTCCTAGAGAAGAGAGAGTCTTAAGAATGCGCTTTGGTATAGGTATGAATACCGATCATACTTTAGAAGAGGTTGGTCAACAATTTTTCGTAACTAGAGAGAGAATTCGTCAAATTGAAGCAAAAGCTCTGCGAAAGCTTAAGCACCCTAGCCGTTCACGTAAATTGAGAGGCTTCTTAAATAGTTAGAGAAGATCACCGCTAAACTAAGATCATGTTAAAATATGCGAGGTCGTAATCCTCGGGACCAAGCTTTGCTTGGGTCACCGGGGATCCCTAAGATAGCTAAGCGTTACCTAGCTCGAAGGATGATGCGAGTTCCACGCGCCAACCAAAATTCGTAACCGAGTTAGCAAAACTTTTACAATCCTAGACTTTGCTTGAATTCTTATTAACAAAAGTTTTTTAAATTTAATAAATGTCTATTTCACTATTATCGTCTAAACCCAAGAAATTATATAAGAAATCTTTAGTTTCACAACAAAGATAGCTAACTTTATTACCTTCTTTAATCTCTACTTTATGAGCCTCACATTTGGTTTGACTATCAGCCAACTGGCATTTTTCTTGTATTTTTTTGTATGCTAAATGCTTAAGACGATCATGACTTGAGCTAGCTATTGCGCCTAAAGTTTCAATATTTTTAGTAGCTATTTCGAATAATTTATCATCAAGTTCATCTATTTTTTCATTGGCAATATCTAGTTTATTTTGTAATTCAGTAACTTCGTTTAGCTTTGAAGCTAGATCCTTATTTACTACTTT
>CANDYO010000116.1 GCA_947424995.1 Rickettsiales bacterium
GTCCTTAGTCTTTGATTTCTTTTCTAACTCATTACGAATATCAGTAAACCCACCTAAGCTTCCTTTTTTATTCATTACCTCAATAACTGAGTTGGTAAGTACGCAACGATATAAGCCTATCTCAGGATCAGAAGTATTATTTTTATCAACATTAGTTATGATACAAAGAATCGATAATACTAGATCGATAAAAGGCTCTTCAAAATTTTCTTTATATTCTTGTTGATTTTCTTGCGCCTCTGACTCCTGATATAAAGAAAATGGATTGAGGCAAAATTCACCACCACCAAAATCAACGAAATCACCATCTAATAACTCACAGGTATTTTTAAAACTACGACCATCATCGATAATCACTACTTGGCCGCCATTCTTTAACAGAGAGACGCTATATTCCTGCAGCCATACTGATTTCCCACGACCGGATGCTCCCACCACAATCATATTGAAATTACCGTTGATATTGTCAGCGGTTTTAAAATTATCAAAAAAGAATAACTGCCCGCGACGACCAACTAATAACATCAATGGACTGTTATAATTTTGTCCATCAGCGAATACTGGCATTAAATTAATGCATGCACCTGATAATGCTTTGCTAGATATTTTAAGTTGATCGAGAATCTGCCAGTTTTCACTAACGCCAAATGGCAGAGTTTGTAATAAACTATTCACGCAATCATGCTGAACTTTAGCAATATTAAACCCCAGTCTAGCAAAATGATCTTGCAGCATCTGCTGCGCAATTTCTGTATTTGTAGCTAAAATGATATGCATAACTAACTTACCCATACGTTCGCCCTGACCAATACATTCACTGACATAGCGCCAATCATTATTTTCTTCTAGCATTTTAGGAAAAAACATTGGCAATTTAGAATCATTCTGCTGAGTTTTGATCATTCGATGCTTATCTGCCATTCTTTGTGAACTATCCCTTGAGTTTAAGGTAAATCCTATACTGATATAAAATGGACAGGGAACGCTAAGGCCTTTATCAAAATCACCAATATAATTAATAGAATTTTCTAAATCCCAAACCGCTGGAAAACTCGTTACTTCAAAAACACTATAGCTATGGTTACTAAAATTAACCTGGGACTTCTCCATTTTAATATCATGATCAGACTTTAGGAACTCCCGTACATCTTGGAAAATTTCAATATTACGTTGTTTATAAATCACGTCAGATGGATTTAAAATTTCTTGGAGGAAGTTGGCTAAATCCTTGTTGTTTAATATATATGCATCACTATTAATCCCCTTAAGCCCTTGAATGAATTTATCTTGTAGGGCCTTTAAGCTTAGAGTAACTACTAACTCCGTAGAATCTGCATGCCCTTTAGGAATTGAAAAACAAAAATAAAGCTCATAGTCACGAACAGCTAAATTACTCTGATTTCCTAAGGCGCTGTTTTTAAAAAAATCTACCCGAGCCTTAGACATTTTTTGGAATATTTGGTCTTTACTATTATTCTTATGCCAAAATTCCAGTAGATTAGCAATCCTAGGGGATGCATAGTTAATTACTTGGCATGTACAATCAACAGGCAGATCATTAGTAACTAGACTTCGAAATGCCTGCTTAGCTGCTTCATTCATTCCAGAAAAATGACCAACTCTTAAGACAAAACCCATTGTCTTTTGATTATCAAAAATAGAGTTTTTTGCATCAAAGCCTCTGTAGGGCAAGAAATCTAAAAGACTTAAATTAGCTGGAGCCATTAATAAATCTCCTCTTCCTCAAAACGATTCTCACTCTGCTTAATCAAGACCTTCTTCTGTTGCTTTTCGCCAGTATTGAGTAGAATTTGCTTGCGAGCGACCTCATCAGCATATTCGAGAGAACTACAACCAATACCTTTAACCTTAGGACAATCCCAGGTACTTTTATAGCCTGTGCAGCTTGATAGCATTAAAGCAATCAATATGAATCTACTTAGATTTCTCATCGTCTAAATCCTCCTTCAAACTAAAACCTTCAATGAAGACAATATTGACCTCAACGCCTTCATTAACTGATATTACTGGTTGATATTGCTCAGCTCGTTTAATGAAGAATTCAGCTAAACTATTACTTCCATTGCTCAAACCAGAACCAAGTCCACCATTCATAATACTTTTAATTTTTTGTTGATCAGTTTGAGTGTTGCCAAGCAAACTTTGTTGAGGTTGACTAAACTGAGCTACTCCATTGCCAAAGCCTGAAGCAATACCAGCGACAAAGCTTTTTAAGACCATATCACCTTCACGCGAAACGATCTCACCTCTAACTCCGGTTTTACCAAGAGAAGAGACATAAGCTTTAACTGGTATTTCAATGAAGTTATTAGCATCCTTCGCGCAGCTCATAAGCACTCCATCTAGATAGACTTTTTCACTCGAGATATCACCAACCGCTCTAAGCGACATTTGGCAGCCAATCAATTTATTGGTTTTGAGATATTTACCGCCAAAGCCAGCTGAAACCACTTCTCCTGTTATACGAAGAAGCGCGCTACGAGGATTTGCTTCAGCGCTCATGCCGACTCCAGCATCAACTCCAGAAATGAGCTTTCCTTGCGCATAACTATTAGCAGGAATATATTCACCGAGTTTAAGAGCTTTTTTCTTCAGTCTAAAAGACTTACTCTCAATACTTGCTTCAGTTTTCTTTTTTTCATCTATCTTAACTTTGGCTATTTCTTCAGCTAATTTTTGCTCATATTTTGCTTCCAACGTATTGCTTAAATTAAGAATAACATTCTCCATTTCGGCCTTACTAACTTTATCAGCTTCAAGCTGTTGGTTGATGGTCTTCTGAGTATTTTCTATACTTGTTTGCTTGTTTTTAAGCTCATCTAGTTCTTTGCCTTCAATTTCAGTCCAGAGTAATTCATTGCTAGTACCTTGAGCTAATTCCTCAAGCCCAGGAGAAGTTTTTAGTTTTTTCTTGTCTTCTAATTTAGTGACCTCTGGATACTTGAGGTTCTTGAGCGTATCACCGCTATTTTGCACTAAGTAACAAATAAGCAAGAACAGCGAAGTGACGAAGGCTCCTAAGCGTAGATGCTTCTTACGTACCATTGCTGGCTCACTATCGTCAGCTATAAAATATTGTTTCCATCGCTCTTTAATTTTTTCTATTGGGGCAAATAATCTTTTCATTTTTATAATTCCTATATTAATTTTCTAGCACCTTAATTAGCACGCATTCTTCTTTCGGTAATAATTCTGTTTTAGATAAATAAACTGCTAAATATTCTGATGAAATAAAGTTCTTCAAATTTAGCTTTTGAGATTTATCACTTGAGTTTCTAAGGTGGATTTTTTCTGCAACTAACTTATTGCCATTCACTTGAGTTACTAATTTCATTTTTAAAAATTTTACTGGACTGATGAGATTCAGAGGTTTAGGAGCAATATTGTAACCAAGATATTTAGTCGGGTTTAAGGTAACCTCGATAATTTTAGCTATTCTGGTTTTAAGCTCTAGCGATACTTGATTAAAATATTCAGTTTGAGATTTATCGACCGTAGCAAATCTATGAATAAATACTTGTGTTGATGGTATATCGCTTGCTACAAGGATAATTTTGTAGGTCATCTCATCTTCAGTTTTAACAAAGAAATTGACTGGCTTTTCTGCCGTAAGTCTTAAATAAATATCCCTTCCATTTATGGCGTATTCTAGCTCTTCTGATAACGCATGTATTTCTAAAACAGGACTATCAAAAGCAAGACGAGTTATCTCTGCTTTGGATACAACTGCCTTAACTTCAGCATTATTATGCACGTTAAATTCCTGTGCATTAGCAGTTACATTGAAAAGCATTAATATGCTAAAAAGCGCAGCTTTAATTTTTTGGTTCATCTTTGATCTCCTCAAATAATTTAAGGTTTATAATTCCCGACTTGTTGGTAAAGGAGAGCAGATATTGCTTAGCTTGATTGGCAATTCTCTTGTCTGAAAGGTAAGTGTCTAAATGGCCAGATACTTTCACCGTCCATTTGTAATTGTCGTATTCATATCCTTGAATATCGCCAAAAACATAACGATAATCTCGGTTAGCGATATCATCAGCTAATTTTTTGATTTTAGATTTGAAGTCTTCATAAAACTCATTGTCTACTTGTCTTAGCAGGCTATCCGTTACAACTGCTACATTTTCTTTTTTCATAGAAAATAATAATGAGATGATCTGATCAGCTCTGATTTTAAGCGCTGCATCATTGATATAGTTTTTACTGATGACCAACTCGGCTTCAGTAATCGGTAAGTTACGAGTGATGATTTCTTGGTTGTATAATTTCAATGCCAGTAAGCTGTTAGCAATTATCATCACAGCGCTACTTGCCAATAAAATATTTCTTTGTAATTTAAGATTTGTCAGCATTTTTAAATTCCATATTCATTTTTCTTTGATGTCCTTGCACGCCTTTGATAAAGTTCATTTCGCAGGGTAAGTACCAATAGATCATTCTGATTATTTTTCTGATGATTGATCTACTGCGAAAGCGGCCAAAAATATTAGCTGCAAATATCCCTAAGGGAATTCCATAAAGTCCTTTATCGAACATCATCAAACTCCCCCAGACCATCATGAATACAATAAGCGTATCCATTGGTATCCCAAGGCAACGAAAGCTATTATCTAAAGTTCTTGGAATGCGATAATTCATAATTAAAACATCATATTAACTAGAGAATTAGATGATGAGAGCAGTAATCCAGTTCCCATTGCGCCTAAGATATATTTAGTTGGAAAGCCTGCTACTCCCATAATTCCTGCCATTGCAAAGCAGATAAAGGTAATGAGCTTACCTGCTGTTCCACCGATCCAACCAGTTACTTTGGTATGAATATCAGCGAAAGCGTCGACCGCGAATGAAAGTTCAGGTAGCAATATAGCGGCACTTGCAATGCTAGATATTGCTAAGTATTGTGTAGTTTTTTCTGTAGTAATATTTTTTATTAATTTAGAAAGTTTCATTTTTTATCTCCTGTCTTGGTCTGATATTTATTGATTATCTAGGCTGTTATTGGCATCTCTCTCGCTTACCTCAATTAATGCTCTTAATTTATTTAATTTAGATAGCCTTTTGTAGAAATGAATATTAATTGACTGACGCAATAGTCCAGCTTTAGGGAAATACTCATTACCACCCTCATAACGATATTCATTACAAACCTGCTGAATTAGATCGAAAGGAAAACCATGCAAATCATCCAGATAGTCATGGATTAAAATCTCATTTTCACTCTCGCTCATCAATTGACCTGGAAAATGCACTCTAAGTCTTCCTAAAACTGCTAAAATTTGCTCTGGTTTGGCTGGACTTAAAGAGCTTTGTAGTATTTTAGCCCAATTGACTATCATCTTATAAATCGTAGAATTAAAAGGAATAACTGGTATAGGATTGAATCTGTACGTAGACCTATTAATTAACTTCTCGCTCCAATCCACTCCGCTTAAATTTATCAAGCGCTCTAATTCCTCCGGTAATGAATCGTTCAAAGCCGGTTGTCTGTCTACATGTGTTAATTGATTTTTTATTGGTTTTATTTTGATAATGGTCATAACCTGGCTCTCCAAATTTAAGTTTTTTCTCATTAATAGAATGATTATTTTCCGAGGCTTTGCGTAGCCAGTTTCTAAAAGCAGCTACAGCATCTTTAGGTGGTTTTTTATTTGTATAGCGATGATAATCTTTAAATTTTTCTAGCTCCCATTCTACGTCAACGCTAGCGGGCAGATTCTTCTCCGCCCAATCTATGACATCTTCTGCAATAATGCTTGTTGGTCCTTTTTGAGACTTCTGAGACATGATCTCTTGCAGAATTTCTTTTGCTTCTTTGTTTTCAAAATCATCGCTTAAACCCTTTGCTCCAGATCTATCGGCAAACAAACCCACTTCATTGCTTAGGTTCTTTTTTTCTTTTTTACCCCCCTTTAGGGGGGGGGGGTTCTTTTATTTCTTCTTTTCTTTTTTTGCTTCTTTTTTTCTTTTCTTCTTTAAAAATTATGGCATTAGCCAAACTGTCTTTATTTTGTCTTGAAATTGTCTTGAGTTCTAATTCACTACCTTGGTTATTTTCTTTGTTCTCAGTGACGTCAAACTTACCATCATAAACATCTTTATTTTCTCTTAACTTGCTGTCCTTTAGTGATTTTTTAAGCTTATTGACTTCAAGTTCATCTTCTGAAATTGTCTCGTTATGGTTTGAAAAAACCGATATTATTGGAGTTATGCTATTATAATTATTAACCTTAATCATTGTTCTGCCTGATACTATTTCTGTCTCGATTAATGCTCCAGTTTTTAAAAACTTGATAAATCTTTCTACTTTAGAACGATGCCATTTCCATAGAGTAGCTAATTGCCTAATTGAAACAGTTAAGCATGATCCATTATCTTTCAAGAAGTTCCAAGCTTCGCGCTGACTATAGGCTTGAGTGGATAATTTGAGTTGAAAATTGTTCATATGATTATCCCTCCGTTATTTATACCGAACATCTGCACCAATTCGCAGAACTTCTTTAATAAATTTTTCTGGTAAATATACCGATAACTTCAACAAAGATGATAGAGTTATTTGCTTTTCCCCTCTAATCCAACTACCCAAAGTACGCTCTTCTACCTCTAAT
>CANDYO010000117.1 GCA_947424995.1 Rickettsiales bacterium
TAAATTCAGTACTATTTATAATTTTATGAAAAAACTTGTTTTGCACAGCAAAGAGGTTAGCAGATCTACAATTGATATGAACAATGCAATATCTTATTATGATAAAGCCGTAGATGCGATATATTTTGGCACTCAAATCCATCTCGAAAAGATAAAGCTAACTGAAATACCATTCATTTATTCGGCTATGAGTGTAGTTAATTATTTTCTTTCTAGTAATCTTGGATCTGAGATGGATAACATCAATATAATGCAAGCAAAAGAAAGAGTCGATACATTCTTTAAATGGATTAATACACCCGTTAACAGCGCTACTAGAATTCATAGTGAAAATGGTGAAATTGTTTTTAAGAATTATTCACTACTTATCGCTGGACAGGATCTTGTTCATATAGATTCTTTAATATTTGAGCAAGGCAAGCATTACGCTATTACCGGTGAATCAGGATGCGGCAAGACAAGCACTATAACTGATTTAAAATCAGGAGCAATGGGAATTTTTAGCAGCACTGGAGAGATTCATTTACCAAAAAATGCTAAAATAATGCTTCTTGATGAACAGTTATTTATACCAAAAGGTGCAACATTATTAGAAGTTATATATTTTCCAAAGATTTTAGACAAACTCACTCCAGATGAAGTATTAGCATTAAAAACCACTCTTATACCTTTATTAGACGAACTTGGAATCAGTAAATTAATTCCTTATCTTGATACCGAGGAATTTAGACTTAGCGGTGGAGAAATGCAAAAAATCTCCATTATCCAAGCAATAGCTTATGGACCTGATTATTTAATTATGGACGAAAATTTTTCTCGCCTAGATTCAGAATCTGTAATCAAAGTCCAACAAGCAATAAATAATCGCTTAAAAAGCACCACTGTTCTTGTAATTGACCATAAGGTAAGTCTACATAATTATGATAATTTTTATGATAAGGAAGTACATTTTGAAAATAAGATGATCACAGTGAGTGAGGTAGCTCCAACAAATATAGCTTTGTTAAATAACATTAAGTCTAATGAAAATCAATTCGATGAAGTATCTACGATGATCCAACAAATCGCCGAAGAAATAGACGAACATCGAGATTTAGAAAAATTACAAAAACTAGCTAAACTATTGAATAAACTACTTGAACAACCTACAGCTACAGAAGAAAACGTAGTATATAATGGAGCTGAAGATTTTATCTATGGCCAATTATATGGTATATGTTTAACAGATGAATAGTTATAAATTTAGATGATTATTTTAAGGCCATATTTTATCATCTAAAAACACTTGGGCAATGCGCACCTTACCATCCTCATAAACATCGAGCTTAACCGTAAGACTTTCATGGTTAGGCTCTTTTGTTCCTTCTTTAACGAAATATTTTTCAATACCATATGTTATATTTTTATAATCATAATTATTTTTAGTTCCTTTTATTGCAATATTACCTGCAGGAATATCAGTTGGCTTGGTAAATAAAACTGTATTCACTTCATAGAAACCATTTACTTGATGTAAAACCACCCATAAATCTTGAGTGTCATTATTTACCATTTTTTGTTGATGATTTACGAACTTACTCAAATCACTAAAATCATAGCTAAGGCGTATATATTGACCACTGATTAAATCACGTGGATCATAAGGCAGTGTCTTAACCGTAATTTGAGCTATTGGCTTAGACAAAATTTGCGATTCATACATATACCATCCAGCAAAAAATAGCATTTGTAATATTACAATCCCAATAACAAGAATTCTTCTATATTTTTCTATCACTCATACCTCTTATACTAAGTTTCTTTCCAAATCATCATCCCTGGCAAGCTACGCTTAACAAGCTTAGCGCAACCGGGGATCTCAGGAGTTATTTCCTCACGAGATCCCCGATCTACAGAGCCTTCGGCTCTTTCGTCAGGGATGACGCAAAACATCTATATACTTGCTTCTTGAATTAAGTTTTTTCGCCATTTTTCTAATGTAAAACCTATAGCAACAAGCGATATTCCACAAATAATAAACATCGCGCCTGCATTCATCATTCCGCTGATTAAATCAATAAATCTAGTAAAGATTCCTACACCCAATGTAAATACACTAGCATTTAATAGTGTTCGTTTATGGTTTAATGCACCATAAATCACTCCCCATAATGCTAATCCGAAATAAGAGATCCAAGCCGATATACTGATTATCAATGGCAAGATATATATTTTTCTTGTGTGACCAAAATTTGAAATTTCGAAGAAATTTTGTTGATCGGTAGCCATATTACTAATAAAAAATGTAATAATTAAGGTAAGAATAGCGCAAGCTATCGCAGTCAAAAAATGACGTTCTTCTTTGTCATTGTAGTTATTAATCCATAAATAAGCACCTATTATTATAGCTGGTATTAGCACTAGAAGAGGAAGTAACATATTAATCAAATGGATTTGAGTATAATGATGAGCAAATCCTAAAGCATATAACCAACCCATTAAAAAAATTACTCCTGGCACTTGTATAAATGATGCCATATCACTATTTTTTTGTTTTAGTAATGTTCCACCAAGAACCATAGAAATAGAAATAGCCATATTAAATAAACATATTCTTATAAGATTATCTTCCACAAGGTCTCCCCAAATAGTAAAAATTACTATAGATAATAAGGCAATGGGACCATTTTTTAATATAATTACTAGAGGAGTAATCATAATTAACCATAACCCTAAAGCATTTTTAGGATCAGAATTTAAGTTAAATATTTGAGCTACAAGGCCAATACCAGCTATCACCAGCCCAGCTCCTAAGAAATGCAAGAAAATTGCACTATTCTTATATTTTTTTTCAACTAAATATAGCCCAGCGAAATGGCAACTACCTAGCAAAACTATAAACATCGATATTTTAGTGAGATTACTTAGCAAATTCCAATTAGAAGCAATGATAAGAATAATTCCAAAACATAGAACAAAAGCTCCAAGCCCACCTAAAGATCTACTTAAGCTAAACCAACCTTCTTGTACATATTTATCGCTTTTGGCAAAATTGATAAGATCATTAGCTACGGGCTGCTTTACTACCTGCTGCTGAACAGCAGAATTTAGAAAATGGGTAATTTTATTTTCAAATGATGACATCTAAATTCTCCAGATTGGTCTTTTACAGAGACTACATAACAGATTAAATCGCACTTAAAACATGCTAGGTCGTCATCCTTGCCGTTAGCTTTAGCTAGTGGCGAGGATCCAGTTTAAATCTCTTAAAAGCCTAAGTTATTGAACAGTATAAAAGAGAATTTAACTGGACCCTCGGCCTTCGGCCAAGGGTGACGTCATCGCATTATTTTATAATCGATTTATATAACCTTAGCCCATGCAACAATCTTCTTAAAATGATATCAAAAAATTTATAAAAACACTAGTTATAAATTAATACGTTGATAATAACTCTACTGGATCTATTTTATCGCGCTCTTCACCTTTTAGATCACTAATTATAGCACCATCTTGAAGCATTATAGTTCGGCTACCATAAGCAAAAGCATGCTTGATATTGTGAGTAATCATTAGAATAGTTAAATTATGCTGGTGATAGAATTTATTAGTCAGATCCATAATTTTTTTAGCCATTTTTGGATCAAGCGCTGCAGTATGTTCATCAAGAAGCAATAATCTCGCTGGAGATAATGTTGCCATTAATAAACTTAAAGCCTGTCTTTGCCCACCAGATAAACTACCTACCTGTTCATTAATTCTGTGTTCTAAGCCCATCTCTAGCTGAGCAAGCTTAGATTTAAAGATAGCTTGATTAAAATGATTAAGAGCGAAATTTAAACCTCTAGGTTTACCGCGTCCATAAGCAAGGCTCATATTTTCAGCGATAGTAAGATTAGCGCAAGTACCAACTTTAGGGTCTTGAAATACTCGAGCAATTAGCTTAGAACGTTCACAAACTGATTTATTAGTAACATCATTACTATCAATAAGTATTTGACCGGAATTGATAGGAATAGTGCCAGCAAGCACGCCTTGGAGAGTGGATTTTCCAGCGCCGTTATTACCAATAATAGTAATAAATTCACCAGGATAAATTTTCATATTTAATGACTTTAATGCTTTTCTCTCTAAAGGAGTATTTTCAGAAAAAGTTACCGAAACATTGAATAAATAAATCATTTTTTAGCCCATTTTTTATAGTAAATAGGAGCAATCATTATGCCAGCAACTAACATACTAGAAATTAAATTTAAATCAGATGGTGCAAGACTCAGAATCTCAAGATTCAAAGCCATAGTGATAAGCAATCGATAAAGAATAGCGCCAATCATTACCGCTAGAATTAAAATACTAGTAGAACGACTAGAAGTTAATTTTTCGCCAATAATCACTGAAGCCAAACCAATTATAATAGTACCCATACCCATAGAAATATCAGCAAAACCTTGCATAAGCACAAATAATGCACCACTTAATGCAACTAAACCATTACTAAGGCTTAGAGCAAGAATGGTCATCGCTCCGGTATCAATACCGCAACTACTAGCTAATTGAGGATTTTGTCCGAGTGAACGTAAGGCTAAGCCAACTTGAGTTTTTAAAAATAACATTATTAAAATAGCAACTATAAAGATAGTTATACCAATAATGATGAAGCGATGCTCATCTGACATATCTAAATTCATTAAAGCTATATTAGGTTTACCCATGACCCGCAAATTAATCGAATAAAGAGCTGTCATCACCAAGATCCCAGCTAAAAGCTCCATGATTTTATAGCGAACATTAAGATATCCAGTTACTATCCCAGCAATTAAGCCAGCTATAAATGAGGCTATTATCGCAATAGCTATATTGACATCGTTACTTAAAAGAGTTGCCATAACAGCTGCTCCAAGTGGAAAGGATCCATCAACAGTAAGATCAGCAAAGTTGATTATTCTAAAAGTTAGAAAAACAGCTATGGCAACTAATCCATAAATTATTCCTAATTCCAAGCTACTGGTTAATTGCAGTAAATTCATATATTACCTCAAAACTTTTTCAGCTTTAGCTAAAGTTTCAGGAGAAAAACTTATTCCCAATTCTGTAGCTATCTTCTCATTTAATACTAGCTCAACCGCTTGAGGAAATTCAACTGGTAAATCTTTTATTGGTTTGCCATTAAGAATAGCTGTAATTATTTTAGCAGTTTGTTTACCTAAGTTATATTGATTAGGCCCTAAAGCTGCTAGAGCTCCATTTATCACCATATCAGTATCGCTAACAAAAACAGGAATTTTAGCTGCAAGAGCTGACTTGGTAATTACTCCAAATGCAGCTAGAGCCGTATTATCATTACTAATGAAAATAGCATCAACTTTACCTATAAGTTTATTGGTCGCAGCTAATACTTCAGTAGTTTTTCCTGCAACAGAAGTAACAATTTCCACTCCTTGTAGTTTAGCTTCTGCTTGCAGTGACTCAAGAATTTTCACTGAATTAGCTTCACCAGAATTATAGATAAAACCTAGCTTACTTAATTTTGGTAGAACCTGCTTAAATAACTCTAATTGTTGATCAAGCTTAACAAAATTTGACACCCCGGTTACATTGGCCCCAGGCTGGTTTAAATTTTTAACTAAACCTGCGCCGATAGGATCTGTAACTGAACTAAATACTACTGGTATATCATTATTGCGCGTTGCGCTTGCGGCACTTTGAGCTGCAGATGTTGCAATAGCCACTATAACACTCGGATCACTTGATACAAATTTTTGAGCTATCTGATTGCTTAAAACTATATCACCTTGAGCATTAGCGAATTTTAATTCAATATTTTTACCATCAACAAAACCTTCTGCACTGAGCCCCGCTATAATACCTTCATAGGTACGATCTAAAGCTGGGTGAGCAATAGTTTGAATAATATAAACTTTTTTAAGTGTATCCTGACTATAAGCCGATATATTTAATAATAATGCTCCTATAATGAGCGCTATAATAATCATACTTTTTTTCATATTATTGCTTCCTATTTAAAATCATTTTATAACCATGATATGGTTCTTGAGTTAAAAATCTTGCAACCCTAGTTATAGTTGCCAAACTAACCTTAGTTTGACTGCTAATTTCTCGATAAGAAAGATTACCCTGATGAAGTAGTTTAGCAACTAATAGACGATCTTTCAAATCTCTTATTTCTTTAGGAGTGCAAAGATCTTTAAAAAAAACTTGGCATTCCTCTATATTACGTAAGCTCAAAATAGCTTGATATAATTGATGCTCACTTTCATCCATTGCTAAAACCTATTTATGTTGTTTTGTTTGTATAATATATTAGATAACCATTACTTATATACTAGGTAGCCATTACACGAACTAAGATTACTACTTAAAGCACGTGAGATCGTCATCCCTGTATGTGTTCACCTTTTCTGTTACAAAGGTTAGCAATAAAAAGTTGCTCGTCATCCTCGGGACCAAGCTTTGCTTGGGTCATCGGGGATCTACCGTGTTTAAAGTCAAATATTTTATGCAGTTATCGTATTCTTTTCATAATTGTCATTCCATTTTGTTTTTTTCTCAACTAAGAAGTTAATGATTACAATTAACTTTCTTGCTACAGCAATCAGCGCCAC
>CANDYO010000118.1 GCA_947424995.1 Rickettsiales bacterium
GAAAATCCACCATTTTTTCCTTTTTTGTTCATTACTTCAATAACTGCGTTAGTTAAAATACTGCGATAAAGTCCTATTTCAGTATCAGAATCATTATTTTTATCTAAATTGATAATGATACAAAGAATAGAAACAATTAAATCAATAAAAGGCTCTTCGAAATTTTCTTTATATTCTTGTGTGGCTTCTGTGTCATCTATCCCCTTATATAAAGAAAATGGATTTAGGCAAAATTCTCCACCGCCAAAATCAACAAAATCTCCATCTAATAATTCACAGGTATTTTTAAAGCTTCTTCCATCATCAATAATAACTACTTGGCCGCCATTCCTTAATAATGAAGTGGTATATTCTTGGAGCCATACTGATTTACCACGACCTGATGCTCCCACCACAATCATATTAAAATTGCCATTAATATTGTCAGCAGTTTTAAAATTATCAAAAAAGAATAACTGACCTCGACGACCGACTAATAGCATTAGTGGACTAGTATAGTTTTGGCTATCTGCAAATACTGGCATTAAATTAATACATGCACCTGATAAGGCTTTAGCTGGAATTTTAAGTTGCTCTAGTATTTGCCAGTTTTCACCAATACCAAATGGTAAAGTTTGTAATAAACTATTTAGCGTATCATGCTGAATTTTAGCTAAATTAAATCCAAGTCTAGCAAAATGATCTTGCAAGAGTTGTTCAGAAATCTCTATTTGAGTTTTAGTTGTATTAGCTAAGACTATATGCATTACTAGTTTGCCCATTCTCTCACCACTGCCAATCATTTCCGATACATAGCGCCAATCATTATTTTCTTCTAGCATCTTAGGAAAGAACATTGGTAATTTAGAATCATTCTGTTGAGTTTTAATCATTCGATGCTTATCTGCCATTCTTTGTGATTGCTCACGAGAACTTAAGGTAAAGCCAAAGCTAATATAAAAAGGACATGGCAGACTGATACCAGTTTCAAAATTACCAATATAATCAATTGAGTTTTCTAAATCCCAATATTCAGGAAATCCAATCACTTCAAAAACGCTGTAACTACAACTAAATTGATTTGTAGAATCATGATCCGCAGAATTAAAATTCACAGGATTAAAATCCGTAGAGTTAAAACCATTGGAATTATTAGAAAATATCACTTGGTTCTTCTGCATTTCTATTATTTGGTTAGATTTTAAAAGTTCAGTAAAGTCTTTATGGCTCTCAGTATTCTTTCGTTTATATAGTTCATTTGAAGGATTGAGTATTTCTTGCAGAAAATTAGCTAAATCGCGATCATTTAGAACATAAGCATTGCTATTAATAGCCTTAAGGCCTTGAGTGAATTTATCCTGCATAGCTTTTAATTTAAGACAAGTATCACTATTTGCTGAATCACTGTTAGTTTTGAGGATAGAAAAGCAAAAATAAAGCTCATAATCTCTAATTATTAAAGTTCCATTATTAGCTAAAGCGCTTTTCCAACTGGAGTTTTTAAAAAAATTATATCTCGCTTTAGAAATTTTTTGAAAGATAGCATTTTTATTACTATTTTTATGCCAATAATCCAATAAATTACCGATTCTTGGTGAAGCATAATTTAGTATCTGCATTGTTGCATTTACAGGCAGATCATTATTAATTAAGCTTCTAAAAGCGCCTTTAGCTGCTTCGCTCATGCCAGAAAAATGACCTACTCGCAAAACAAACCCTAAGGTTTTTTCATTGTCAAAAATACAGTTTTTAGCCTCATAGCTTCTGTAGGATAAAAAATCCAAAAGATTTAAATTACCCAAATTTTGCTTTAACTTAAGGCTTGGTTTTGGCTTTGGATTAACACCATCACTATCTTCTTTTATCCATTTAGCACGATAGCTAGCGGTAACTTCGCTCAAATCTTCTTTGATTTCTTGTCCGTATTGCTTTAAGCTATCAAAATACTCTTCCATTAATAAATCTCCGCTTCTTCAAATTCATGTTCACTCAATAAATCACGCTTTAGAAGAATTTTTTTCTTGTTCTTCTTCTCTGTATTCAATAAGATTTGCTCTCTTGCCACTTCATCAGCATATTCAAGAGAGCTACAACCGATTCCTTTAACCTTAGGGCATTCCCAGCTACTTTTATAACCAGAACAACCAGAAACTGATAATCCAAAAACCAGCAATAAAGTAACGCCAATCACTTTTTTTAAGTGACATCTACCAAAATTGTTCTTTTCAAAGCAACTTTTACCAAATTGATTATTATAATTTTTCATCAGCATCCTCCGTTAAACTAAAACCTTCTTGAAAAACAATATTAACTTCTACTCCTTCATTTACGGAGATTACTGGTTGATATTGTTCAGCTCTCTTAATGAAAAACTCAGCTAAGCTATTGCTACCATTACTCAGTCCACTTCCTAAGCCCCCATTAAGCAAACTTTTAGCTCTTTGTTGGTCTGATATAACATTATTTGGGCCAAGCAAGCTTTGTTGAGGTTGACTTAATGATGAAACTCCATTGCCAAATCCTGAAGCAATACCAGCAACAAAGCTTTTTAATACCATATCACCTTCACGTGAGACAATTTCTCCTCTGACTCCAGCTTTACCCATTGATGAGATATAAGCCTTGACTGGGATCTCAATAAAGCTATTAGCGTCTTTAGCGCAGCTCATTACAACACCATCTAGATATACTTTCTCACTGGAAATATCACCCACTGCTTTAAGTGACATCTGACAGCCAATTAATTTATTGGTTTTGAGATATTTGTTGCCATAGCCAGCTGAGATAACTTCACCAGTAATACGTAAAAGAGCTTGCCTTGGATTAGCTTCTGCAGTCATACCAACTCCAGCATCAACGCCGGAGATTAACTTACCTTGAGCATAGCTATTAGCAGGAATATATTCTCCCAATTTACGAGTTTGTTTTTTCTTAAGAAAAGATTTAGCCTCGATTTTTGCTTCTACTTGCTTTTTTTGCTCTTCAACCTTTATTTTGCTTATTTCTTGTTCAAGCTTTTGGCTATATTTTTCTTCTAAAGCGGTGCTAAGATTGAGAATTATTGCTTCCATCTCTTCTTTGCTTACTTTGTTGCTTTCTAAATGTTCATTGACTGTTTTTTGAGAAGTTTCACTATTTAATTGTTTTTCTTTTAGCTGTTCTAATTCTTTTCCTTCAATTTCAGTCCAAAGCAATTCATTGCTTGTGCCTTTAGCAAGTTCATCTAACCCTGCTGTAGTTTTAAGCGGTGCTTTAACTTCAGGACTGTTTTTTAGCTTTAAATTTTCTAATGCCTTTACTGCATCACCAGTATTTTGCAGAAAATAACAAGCTACCAAAAACAGTAAGCTAACTAAAGCGCCTAAGCGCAAATGTTTGCTTCTTACCATTACTGGATCATTATCTTTGGCTATAAAATATTGTGATAATTTTTGTTTTATTTTATCTAAAAAGGTAAATAATATTTTCATTTTTAAGTCCTCTGGTTTTATTTGCTATTATTTATTGTTAATTTTTCAACTGTGTTTGATCGATAATTCTTATAAGTACGCATTCTTCTTTAGGTAATAGTTCTTCTTTAGCTAGATAAATGCTCAAATAGTCTTTACTCATAAAATCTTTTAAATTTAGCTTTTGTAATGTATCGCTTTTATTAGCAATGTAGATTTTTTCAGCCCGAAGCATATTGCCAGAAACAGTTCCAACTAATTTCATTTTTAAAGCTTTATTAGGGCTAGTTAAATTCAAGTTTTTACTTATGATAGTGAAGCCTAAATGTCTTTGTGGTTCTAACGTCAGTTGAATAATTTTGGCGATACGGTTTTTTAATTCGCTCGTTGGTTGTATACGATATTCAGTTCTAGACACCGATATTGATTCAGATAGTGTTAATTTTGCTTTTTGATTATGAATGAAAATTTGAGTTGCTGGCATTTCATTAGCTGCTAAGATTAGCTTATAAGTCATCTCGTCTTCAGTTTTAACAAAGAAATTGATTGGCTTCTCAGCTTGCTGCAATCTCAAATAAATATCCTTACCATTTACTACATATTCTAATTCTTGTGAAATTGCATGCACCTCTGTAACTTGGGCTTCAAAAGCAATCCTAGTGATTTCATCCTTAGAGGCGAATGCTTTGATTATACCGTTATTACCAGTGTTGAATTTTTGCTCTGTAGGAGTATAATTCTGAGTCTGAGTTTGAGCTTGCGCATTAACATTAAGCGCTAAAAATATCAACATGCTGACAATTATCTGGCAGAATAAAATTTTAGTTCTTTTTATCATTTTTTATTTCCTCAAATGCTTTTAGGTTAATAATCCCTGATTTGTTAGTGAACGAGATTAAATATTGCTTATGCGTATTGCCTATTCTTTTATCAGATAGATAAGTATCTAAAAACCCAGATATTTTGACACTCATGCCATAATTATCAAATTCATAAGCCTGAACATCACCAAAAACGTAGCGATAATCTCTTAAGACTATATCTTCTGCTAATTGTTCGATTTTAGCCTTAAATGGTTCATAAAATTCATTATCTACTTGTCTTAATAAAGCAGCTGAAACTATTTTGGTATTTTGCTTTTTCATTGAAAATAGTAATGAGATAATTTGATCCGCTCTCATTTTTAATGCAGCATCATTGATATATGAATTACTAATAATCAAATCTTGATCGGTAATCGGCAAGTTACGAGTAATAATTTCTTGATTATATAGCTTTACTGCAAGCAAGCTGTTAGAGATAAGCATTATGCTCACGACAGCTAGTAGAATATTCTTTTGTAATCGCAGTTTTTTATTGATGATCGACATGTTTTAAATCCATAAATTTAATATTTTTTCTATTTAGACCTTTTGTATTTAACTTATTTGTATTTATGCTTTTTAAACTTGTATTCTTCATATTATTTAGATCCACATTAACCACATCCATATTCTCCATGTTCATTTTTCTCTGATGTCCTTGTACGCCTCTGATAAAATTCATTTCACTTGGTAAATACCAATAGATAATTCTAATGATTTTTCGGATAATAGCTCGGCTACGAAAACGACCAAAAATATTAGCTGCAAATATACCTAGAGGAATTCCATATAGTCCTTTATTGAACATAACAAAACCCCCCCAGACCATCATAAACACTAACAAAGTGTCCATAGGTATTCCAAGGCATCTAACAGAATTATCTAAAGTTTTTGGAATGCGGTAATTCATATGAATTCTCTACCTAAAACAACATATCAACTAAGCTATTCGATGAAGATAGTAATAATCCTGTTCCCATCGCACCTAAAATATATTTAGTTGGAAATCCTGCTACTCCCATAATTCCAGCCATAGCGAAACAAATAAAGGTAATTAACTTACCAGCAGTTCCTCCTATCCAGCCAGTAACCTTTGTATGAATATCTGCAAAAGCATCTGCAGCAAATGACAGTTCAGGTAACAATAAAGCGGCTGCTAAAATTCCAGCTACAGTGATGCATTGCTTAACCTTTATTTTGTTAATATCGTTAGTTACATTTATTATTTTCATTTTTTAAATCTCCTATTATGGTTTATTATTATTTTTGTGAAGTATTATTGGCATTTCTCTCGCTAACCTCAATTAACGCCGTTAATCTGTTTAATTTAGATAGTCTTTTGCATAAATGAATATTGATCATCTGACGTAATTGACCAACCCTAGGAAAGAAGGTATTGCTACCTTCGTAGCGATATTCATTATAAACTTGTAGAATCAGATCAAAAGGAAAGTGACTTAAATCAGCTAGATAGTCATGCACCATAATTTCATTTTCATTTTCATTCATCATTTGACTGGGAAAATGAATTCTCAGTCTCGCTAAAATTGCTAAAATCTGCTCTGGCTCAGCTGGCTTTAAAGAGTCTTGAAATATTTTACTCCAATAAATCAACTTTTGATAAGTTGATGAATTAAAAGGAACAACTGGTATCGGATTAAAACGATATTCACATCGATTAATCAATTTCTCCATCCAATCCACCCCGCTTGAAGCGATCAAGCGCTCTAATTCCTCCGGTAAGGAATCGTTCAAAGCCGGTTGTTTGCGTGGCAACATTAATGGGTCTTTTATTGGTTTTGTGATTAGAGTGGTCATTATTAAATCCTCCGAATTTATTTGTTTTTTTATTTATTGAATTACTGCTTTCTGATGCTCTACGAAGCCAGTTTCTAAAAGCTGCAACTAAATCCTTAGGTGGCTTTTTATTGCTATAAACGATGTAGTCTTGGAATTTATCCAGCTCCCACCCAATATCAACACTGGCCGGTAAACTCTTCTCAGCCCAATCGATAACATCTTGAGTTGCGATGTTAGAAACAATAGGTTTCTTTTTGGGTTGTTCAGCTAAGATTTCTTTTAAAACATAATTCTCGTCTAAATCTACCAAATAGCTGCTTAAAGCTTTGTCTGCCTTAGCCCTATCTGCGAATAAACTAACTTCATTGGATGATATCTTTTTTTCTTTTTTACCCCCCTTTAGGGGGGTTTTTTCTTTTATTTCTTCTTTTCTTTTTTTGCTTCTTTTTTTCTTTTCTTCTTTGTAACTTGAAGCTTCATCAAAAC
>CANDYO010000119.1 GCA_947424995.1 Rickettsiales bacterium
CCATCACCAGCACATGAAGTACCTCCTAGAGAGATCGACTTTAGAGGAACAAGATTCGAGGAGAATAGTATATTTAGCCCTGCTAGGGTTAGAGAGAGAATGATGTCACCACAAACTGAGAGAGTAATACGTACCATTAGTAGAGCACCAGAACCAATAGAATTTTTAGATGCAGAACGCATATCAGATATAGCAACTGACGCATCCAATTTTCTAGAAACCAAAGGATATCTTGTGACAGAGCATGAAAAAGACGCTTTTATAAGTACTATGAAGGGATACATGAGAAATAATTTACCCGCTTCAACGAATATTCATGATTTTCAGCTCAACCTAGAAAAGAACTTCCGTAAAGATAAAACATTAGGTTTTGACGAATTTAACCAGATGTTTGCTCTAAAAACTACGTCCGCTCAAATAATTACGAAGCTAGGAATCACTCCTGATATAATAAGAAAAATCTTGCACATAGAAGGAAAAACAGCCGCCCATAGAACCAGAATGTTTGAGTATCTTGAGGCAGTTGGTAATTACAAACATTTAGTGTACTTAGCAATGATGATGGCTGGACCTTTAGTTAATGGTCAAAAAACTGATAACTCCGAAGAGTTAATTAACGATAAGCAAATTATAGTTACCGATTATTTAAGTGATTATGAACTTGCAATGAACGAAGAAGCAGACCACACAGAAACTTCTCCAAACGTGGCTATTTATTCTAAGCAAGGTTTACTCTTGGATTCACATGAATCTCCTTCATGGGAAATACTTAAGAGCCAAATGACTTGTAGTAATACCTTAATCGATAAAACAGAAGAAACTACAAACGAGACCCAAGTTGATGAAGGTATATATCAAGCTATGGATATAGAACCACTTTCATTAGTATCAAAAGCTATCTTAGCTTATGAGCCTGGGACTTGTTATACTATCCTCGGAAGCTTAAATGTACTAAGCTACACTTCTGGATTTCAGACTTTAATTAATCACGTGATTAACAATGGAGGAAATCCTTATCTTACTTTGGTTAACAATGCTATATTAATACCTTTAAGCCAGTCACTATTAATTAGCAATACTTGTGATAAAATTGATCAATTATTTGCAGATAAAGCTAATTCTATAGAAAAAGAGATGCTCTACAAGCTTTTAGAAGAAAAGCTCTTCTCATCGCATCCTACAGTAAATCCTTCTCCTGAAAAAACACCTTCTGTAGAAACCATACCAATAACGATACCTTCTGTAGAAGCAGTAGAATTTATATCTATATCAATAACTACTCCTCTTGATAAAATACCTTCTGTAGCAGTAGAAACCTCTACTCCAGAGATGCATTTCTTTTCTCAAGGAAATAGCTGTCCAAATATTACACTGAATAGTTACAATGTATTTGCACAAGTGAATAATTCTTTTATCGGAGAAGAAGGATATGTTTTCGTAGTACCTGATTCTTCTTACAAAGCATTCTTTGCTATCTCTTCTTAAAAAAACCTAGGCCCTTGTTGTTGGTGATTATCAATAACAAGGGCCTATGCTTTTTTAGTTCCTCTATTTTTCAATCATTTTGATATCATTGCACGAACTTAAATCACGTAAGGTCGTCATTCTTGCCAAGCTTAGCTTGGCGAGAATCCAGATTAAATCTCTTAAAAACCTTCAATAGCTGAATATTACAAAGAGAATTCAACTGGACCCTCGTAACGCCTTAGCCTACGGCTAAGGAGGACTAGGGTTGTTGACGGCATCGTATTTTTTATAAGAAGAGCTTCTTATAACAGTCTTAAATTCATTCCAGACGACTAGTACACCTTTATCATAGATAACCCTCAAAAACCACCATCACAAACAAGGGCCTATGCTTTTTTACTTCCTCTATTTTTAATCATTTTGATATCATTGCAAGAACTTAAATCACGCAAGGTCGTCATTCTTGCCAAGCTTAGCTTGGCGAGAATCCAGATTAAATCTCTTAAAAACCTTCAATAGCTGAATATTACAAAGAGAATTCAACTGGACCCTCGTCACGCCGTAGCCTACGGCTAAGGCGGACAAGGGTGACGGCTGTGGTTAACTGATAAATAAACGAATAAATAACGATGAAAAATCACACCTCATCCCTAAAAACCACCATCACAATAATCAGTTGATAAACCCTACATATTAATGTTACAATTAACCTTAAATATAAGGAGAATAATAATGGACCTAGCTCATACAGGCGTTACGATACTAGCCTCGTTCATGGCTTCAATGGTTGAATGTATTGAAGCGTTAACTGTTGTTCTAGCTGTTGGCGCTATTAGAGGTTGGCGCTCTGCTCTTGCTGGTACGGCTGCAGCTTTGCTTGTATTGCTGCTATTAGTAGTTATGTTCGGTAGATCCTTATCAGAAATCCCCCTGCCAATAGTTCAAGTCTTCGTTGGAACTTTATTACTGATGTTTGGTCTGCGTTGGTTGCGTAAAGCAATCTTGCGCTCAGCTGGTATTATTGCTCTGCATAATGAAGCAGAAAGCTTCTCCAAAGAAACAGCTGCTTTAAGCAAAGAAAAAAGGCTTACTTCAGGAGCTTTGGACAAAATAGGCTTCTTATCTTCTTTTAAGATTGTAATGCTTGAAGGTATTGAAGTAGTATTCATTGTTATTGCAATTGGCGCCAGTGGTCAAATGATTATGCCAGCATCTATCGGCGCTATCGCTGCACTTATATTAGTTATTTTGCTTGGACTATTACTGCATCGCCCTATTAGCAATATCCCTGAAAATGCTCTAAAATTTTGCGTTGGTATCTTACTAACCGCTTTTGGTACCTTTTGGGTTGGCGAAGGAATACATCTAGAGTGGCCAGAAGGAAATAGCGCTATTATCGGATTGATTTTGGTTTATTTTGCTCTAGCAATAGGTCTAGTAAAATGGTGTAAAAATCGCTCAAAACTTGTGGCTGTAAAAGTTACAACAACAGCAGCTCCTAAAAACACCATTCAAGTAATAATCGCTGAAACTTTAGGCCTTTTTATCGATGATGGAAGCCTAGCTACCGGAATTACTTTATGGGTGATAATCTCCTATTTTAGCGTAGAATATATCACCATTACAATGGCAGCAAAATGTTTACTATTCTTTATTGGTTTCACAACACTGATAACCTATAGCTTAGGCAATGCTACTCAGAGAAAAAAACTTTAGTAGATATTTCTGGCATAGTAGCGCCGCTAAATACAATACCAGAAGGAGACATGTCACTTATGCCTGTTAAGAAATTATCAGCGCCCGAATAATCACTTTGAGATTTATTACTATCTCCCTCATATGTTTTTATAAAATCTGCAGATAATTGATTGATTTTTATATATTGGTTCAAATATGTATAAACCATAGCTTTACATCTATTAAGAACGAAGAAAACATCTGAAGGAGTGTTAAACTCCAAATTTGCACATTGCTCCACTACCACCAACTCATTTTTCTGAACTAAGGCAGCTTCATATATTTTTTTATAACTAGCACATTGGTTTAATTCCATTACAAGAGATTGACCAATATCTTGCTTGGGGATATCAGCAACAAATGCTAAAGCTTCTCGAACCGTTTGAATAGTTTCTAACAACTCACAATTCTGATTATAGTTTACAGACTTTTCATCTGATATAATCTCTGCTGTTGATTTTAAAGCTTTTGTTAGTATAGTATACTGAACTTTCATTTCATCTATTCCAGTATTAGGAATAGCTTTTGCAACCTGATTAAACTTTGCTATAGATGAATCATATTGCTGTATTACTAGAGAACTCCCTTTTACCATCCCCTCACAAGTAAATAAATTGTACCCCAATAAAGCTTTATTATTAAAATCCAACTTTGAGCATTCTTCTAGTTTGTTTAAAAGAACTTGTTTATATTGAGTAGGCTTAACTAGATCATTAAATGATTCTTTTACCACTTCATATAAATGCTTCACTCCTGCAAGATATTTATTATCATGAAGAGCTTTAACTTCATTAGTATCAAGATATTCACTAATCAACACTATCTTACTGAATTTATTATAAATATACCAATTTTCTAAATCTTCAAAAACAGCTTTATAGCTGGTATATGCTTTTGTATATCTTTCATTATAATTTGTCATTACTTCATCCTTAATTAGTTAACGCGAATTAATCTATTAAGAGACTGTTAATATATTAGTTTATATTAGTCAAGCTATATTTTTAAAATAACGATTATTTTAGCCAACTGGCAATAATCTTAAAAATATATTTGGCAAACTTCCTGTTTCCTGCTAAAAATAATCAACTATCTTCTTAAATTAGCTTGTAGGCTCATATGAATAAATATTCTAGCATAATAATTGGTACTGGGAGCTATCTTCCAGCTCATATTCTTTCTAATGATGAATTAGCTAAAACAGTTGATACCAATGACGAATGGATCACTTCTAGAACCGGAATCAAACAAAGACATATAGTCGCAGAAGGTGAATTTACTTCAGACTTAGCAACAGAAGCTGCTAAACGAGCGATTATCGCTGCCAATATCGATCCTAATGAAATTGAGATGATAATTGTGTGCACCACCACTCCTGACACTACCTTTCCATCGGTTGCGGTTAAAGTACAAGCAAATTTAGGTATTAAAAATATTCCAGCCTTCGATCTCCAAGCAGTTTGCGCTGGCTTTACTTACGGCTTAACTATTGCTGATAATTTTATCAAATCAGGAACAATTAAAACTATTTTGCTCATTGGCGCTGAAAGCATGTCTAAGCTTCTAGATTGGCAAGATCGCGCAACTTGCGTTTTATTCGGTGATGGCGCTGGAGCAGTTATTCTAAAAGCTACTGATAGCGAAAAACATCAGGGCATCATAGCTTGTCAAATTAATGCCGACGGTTCTTGTGAATCTATTCTAAATACTGATGGTGGCGTTTGTTTGAGTAAAACTTCTGGAGTTATTAAAATGGCTGGCCGAGAAGTTTTTAAACATGCAGTTGAAAAAATGGGGCAAGTTATTATTAATTTACTCGCTCAGTCTAATTACACTAAAGAAGACTTAGATTGGATAGTCCCCCATCAAGCCAATGCCAGAATTATTGATGCTATAGCAACTCGTCTCTCATTTCCTAGAGAGAAAATGGTGATGACTTTAGACAAGCATGCCAATACTTCTGCAGCAACTATTCCACTAGCTCTTGACCATCACGTAAAAGCAGGTATGATTAAATCAGGTGATTTAATCATGCTTACTGCCTTAGGTGCTGGTTTAACTTGGGGAGGAGCTATTTTACGTTGGGTGTGATGCGTTTATTTTTATTATTTTTTACAATTTTCTTTTTATCGATAAACTCAGCATCTGCTAATGAACTTGCAGGTTTCGCTCATGCCATAGACAAACAAAACTGGAACAAAGCTCGCGCCGAAGCCAAACTCCTTGAGTCCCCCGCTCTACAAATTTTAACAACTTGGCTAAAACTAACTAAAGAAAGCAATGCCGACTTCAATGAACTAACCCACTTTATTAAACAACATCCACATTGGCCAGAACAAGAACTTCTTAAACGACGAGTCGAAGAGAGTGATTTTAAGAACGCTAAGAACAGTGAAGTTATAGCTTGGTTTAAGCTTAATCCTCCTCAAACTATTATTGGTAAGAAAAAATATTTGAGTTTACTTAGCAATGGTCCGCTGAAAAATCAATATATTAAACAAATCTGGCTTGAAGCAAATTTTTCTAAAACTGAAGAAATAAACTTTGCTAAAACTTATGATTTGACTAGCAATGATTATTTGAAGCGAATGGAATATATGCTCTTCAATAGCAATCTTGAACAAGCAACTAGGTTACTAACGCTTATACCAGCAAAATCACGCTCTCTATATCAAATTAGCATCGGTCTTCAACAAGGCAAACCAGTAGCTCTTATTCAATATCAAAAACTCGATCAAAACTTGAAGAATAATCTTGGTTTACTATATAGCTTAGCACATTTCTATGAAAGCAAAAAAGACGAGAATAATCTCATTCATACCTTAAGAATAAGTTCAAAACTAGGAGGCGAAAATCAAAGTTTCTTTTGGACTATGAAAACAATGTTACTTCGTGATCTTATCAAGCGCAAAGATTATAAAACTGCTTATCTTTTTGCCAGTTCACACGGAACAACAATGGCTAAAAAATCCTGCGAAGCTGAATGGATGGCTGGTTGGATTGCTCTACGCTTCTTAGATAATCCTAAACTTGCAATAACTCATTTTACCAAGATGTATAATGTGGTAAAACTACCTATTAGCTTAGCTAGAGGAAGCTATTGGCTTGGACGTAGCTATGAAAAATTAAATGACCCTGTTAATAGTAAAGTTTGGTATGAAACTGCCGCCAAATATTATATTGGTTTTTATGGACAGCTAGCCAGCTGTAAGTTAACCAATTGTCAGGTTAAAATTCCAGCTGAACCAAAAATCACTCAACATGATCTAGAATTGTTTGCTAATAATGCCATCGTTGAAGCTGCACTCGCTTTATATAAGACTAAATATAATTATTTAGTTCAAGATTTTCT
>CANDYO010000120.1 GCA_947424995.1 Rickettsiales bacterium
TAATGCTGCTGATACAATAATAGCCTCTATAGCAGCTGTGAATCAATTACTTGATAACATACAAAGCTTACTTGGAGCAACTGACAGAGCAGATATCTTAGTTAAACTTGGTATTATTTCTCAAGATATCTTAACTGGTGCAGAAACTATTTTAGGTACAGCAGATCTTAAAACTACAGTAGAAGCAATTGTAACTATGAGTGGTAATGCGTTAGTTAATTCATATCAAGTTGCTCAAGCTGGATTGGATGGTGCAGAAGCAGCTTTAGGGACAAATAGCTTTCCTGCAACAGTTTTAGCTCTTGCAACTAAAGCTCCTGCATATCTTGCTACAGCTGAAGAAAACTTAGGTGTTCAAGGTGTTAACGCTGTAGTAGCAAAAGTTGTTCAGAATTACTTAGAAAACTGGAATATTGGTGTGGCTCTTAATCCTAAAACTTATTTCAATGATTTTAAGGGCTGTTCAATTACAACTAGTGATCCTATGGTATATATTGAGTCTCTTGTTGTACCATTAGGTGCAAGAGATGCTAACGATATTTATATTGCTTGTAGCAAATGGGTAGCTTCAGGTGCTTATGTTGCACAGTCAGGAACATGTGCAGCTGTAGACCCTGGTCTTGCTAATGCTCAATGTGTAGGTAATACTCAAGAAGTGCCTACCTTCTTTAGCAGTTAGTACTTTTAAAAATTCAGAAGTAAAGTTTTGAATTTATTATAAAATGAGCGCACTTAATAACCTTAAGTGCGTTCATTTTTTATTCATATGCTCTTAATAAATTTTTAACTTAATTTCAGTAAAGTATTCTTTAGTTAAAAATTTAAAGAGTAAAAAAAATGATAAATATCAGTGAGCAACAGCAAGCATTTAAAAGCTCTTTTAATGGAAGAAATTGGCTAAAAACTGAAAATAACCCTAGTGGTGGATTCGAGGATTTACAAATTTTTCTAGAAAAAATACCATCTCAAGAATTAAGAGAAAGATTACTAAATAGTGCAATAGATGATGCAGGTAATACACCGCTTCATATTGTTGCGATGGAAGGAAATACGAATTTAGCTAAGCTTTTTGTTGAGTATGGAGCCAATATAGATGCATTAAATGGAGATGGTTACACTGCGGAACAAATAGCTACAAAAAACAGCATAGGTTTAGTCGGTAAATTTTTTAATGCTATTGGTGCAAGCAAGTATCCAAACACTATTGAAGTAAGCAAGTATTTAACCAGTGAAAAATTAAAAAAAGATCAACAAATCACTGCCGATTCTAGCTCTGATCCTGGTTTTGATGGTGATGAGCTTACACCAGAACAAATAGGCCAAGAAGTTCAAAAAGCTTTAGTCGGTTTGAAGAAGTCAAACAATGAACAGGATTATTTAGAGCATTTACTAATAATAGATAATTATCTTAATGAGCATGGCGCATCAGAGCAAGATAAAAGAGAGATCTTTAATTTTCCTATTGATAATGCTGGTAATACAGCACTTCACCATGCTGCTGAATTAGGTTATTTAGTCGCAATAAAATTTTTACATGATAATAAAAAGGTTGATGTAAATGTAAAGAATAAATATGGTGATACGCCGTTGCATGGTTCATCTATGAAAGGACATGATGATGTAAGTAAATATTTATTAAGGGGAGGAGCAGATATAGATTCAGCTAATGGGATGGGAGTTACGCCATTACATTATGCACTGGCAGAGGGGAAAGTGGACTCAGCACAATTTTTACTTGAAGCTGGAGCAAATGCAATAAAAACAGATAACTCAGGTAATACGTCGTTGCATTATGCTGCTATCGGAGAAAGTACAGATATTATAGAGAATATACTTAATAAAAAAGTTTATATAGATGAAAAAAATAAACTCGGTAATACAGCATTATTTACTGCGGTGATTAATGAAAATGTAAGTGCTGTAAAATGTTTAATTGTTAATGGTGCTGATATTAATATAAAAAATCAGTCTGAAAAAACTCCATTAGACTATGCTAAGACAGATGAAATAAAAACCTTAATTTTAAGTGAGAGATAAATGAGATACTCAGATCCGGTTAATGCTGATGGAAAAACTCGACTATATGAAGCTTGTTCTGGTCCATTTATGACAGAGCAAGAAATAGTAGAATTAATCGATTTACATCCTGAAGAAATAAATCAACAAGTCCAAAGACCTAAGCGATTTGCGAGTGTAAACTCAAGCGCAAATATTGATTTTTCTGGCTATAATATTGGAGATACCCCACTGCATGCAGCGGTGGAAATGAACAAACTTGCAGTTGTAAAAAAACTATTGAGCGTAGGCGCCAATCCTAATATAGAAAATACTGAAGGTGATACACCAATTTATCAAGCCATAAAATCTATGAATCCGCTAATGGTAGAGGAGTTATTGAAAGCTGGAGCTAAAGTTAACATACAAAATCATGATTTTGACACCCCAATGATGGTAGCTACCGATATAGCTGATGAGAATGCGGATAGATTTTATGCTAAAGATCTAAAAAAAATAGTAAAATTAATCGAGAAAGCTGAAAAAGCTAAAATGATAATAGATGCGCAAGAAACTCAGCAATTTTCTAAAAGCATGTTTGATCGATTCAAGTCAATGATGAATAGGAAGTTTTCTTCGCCTATAAAAACACCTATTGTTAAGGTTGATCATAAAGAGGAGCTAATAATAAAAACTAAAAAATCTCCTCCACTACCTGATGTTAAAATTTTAGAAAAATTTTTAAAAGAAGATGTTGATTTTGAGAAAACGCCTAAGACTGATCCTATGTCTTCTGGATCTCTTACTCCAGTTAGTTCACCAATAATAAAAGTTGGTAGAGAGAGAGTTAAATAGTAGTAAGTTTTATACCTTAATAGAGACCGTTGTATGAGCTAAAATCATATTTAAAATACACGAGGTTGTCATCTTTGCCAGCAGCTTTAGCTGGTGGCGAAGATCCAGATAAAATCTCTTATACCCTAGAGTTTTAAAAAATTTCAACTGGATTCTCGAACTGCGCTACGCTTGTTTAAGAATGACGGCATCGTATTGTTTTGATAGCTAATTATACAACAATATTTCATGCGATATTTCTTAATATGAGCTACAACAATCCTTCGGATTTAAAACTAAAAAAGCTTCTGTCGCTAACAATAATATGATCATGAAGGCGGATTTTAAAGGGCAATAGAGCTGCTTCTATTTGTTTGGTTCTATGTCTGCTTTAGAAGCTTTAGTGCTACCACTAGGATGATTATGTACTAAAATAATTGCGGAAGCATTAAAAAATAATGCTCGTTTAACTATTTCTCTAGGGTAAATATTTATTTGATCAACTGTGCCATAATCTTGTAAATCTTCACCAATCAATTCATTCTGATTGTTAAGATATAAAACTAAAAACACTTCTTTTTTAATATGCCCCATTAATGAACGACAATAATTAAGTAAGCTTTTCCAAGAAGAAATAACTGGCTTATTAATAATTTCATCCTTGATCAGCCTTGTAGCACCTTCTTTGACTAATTGAAAACAAGCAAGAACGCTTTGTCCTACTCCAGTTATCTCAAGTAAAGATGTATGTTCAGCAGAAATAACCTTGGCAAAGCTACCATATTTTGCTATTAATTCTTTAGCGAGAACTTTTGTATCGCGGCGTGGTAGAGCCATACATAACAAAATCTCTAGAATCTCATAATCCGGGACAAGATCAGGCTTAGAGCTTAATAGCTTTTCCCTTATTCTTTGTCGATGGCCAGCATGTTGTTTCATAGTAGATAATTCAATTGCGAAATTAATAAAAAAAGCATATAATAAGTCCAATTAAATCAAGAGCTATAATAATCAATACACTAAATTAACATAATTTGAAATAATTAATTAAGGCTATAGATAGTATGACTGCTGAACAAAATTATAATGCGGATTCGATTAAGGTTTTAAAGGGTTTAGAAGCAGTAAAAAAAAGACCTGGAATGTATATTGGTGATACTGATGATGGTTCAGGTCTTCATCATATGGTTTATGAGGTGGTTGATAACGCTATTGATGAATCTTTAGCGGGTCATTGTGATAAAGTTTTAGTTACATTACACCAAGATGGTACTGTATCAGTTGAAGATAATGGTAGAGGTATCCCTGTTGATATGCATGATGAGGGTGTTTCAGCTGCCGAAGTTATTATGACTCAGCTTCATGCTGGTGGTAAGTTTGATCAGAATTCATATAAAGTATCTGGTGGTTTGCACGGGGTGGGGGTATCGGTTGTAAATGCACTTTCATCAAAACTTACTCTAACTATTTGGAAAAATAACTCAGAATATACTATTAGTTTTAGCGATGGTATTACTGATGCGCCACTGAAATTAGTTGCAACTAATGTTAATAAAAAAGGGACTAAGGTAACTTTCTTAGCTTCTACCGAAACATTTACTCAGACTGTCTATGATTTTGCAACCTTAGAGCATAGATTTCGCGAATTAGCTTTCCTAAATTCAGGCGTGAGAATTATTCTTGCTGATTTACGCGAAGATAATCCACATCAAGTTGAGCTTTATTATGAAGGTGGTACTAGGGCCTTTATCAATTATATTGATAAAGGAAAAATACCTATCCACGAAACTATTTGTTTACTTGGTAATCAAGATAATATAGTTGCAGATATTGCTATGCAGTGGAACGATAGTTATCACGAGAATATTTTATGTTTTACTAATAATATTCGTCAAAGAGATGGTGGAACGCATGTTATCGGCTTTAAATCTGGTTTAACTAGAGTAGTAAATAAATACTTAGAAAATATTCTTAAAAAAGAAAAAATCACTATTACTGGCGATGATGCAAGAGAAGGTTTAAGCTGTATCCTTTCAATAAAAATGCCAGATCCTAAATTCTCTTCACAAACAAAAGATAAATTGGTCAGTTCTGAAGTTAGAACTGTAGTTGAGTCATTGCTGTATGATAAATTGGATCAATGGTTTGATGAACACCCACAAGAAGTGAAAAAAATTGCAGCTAAGGTTGTTGAAGCTGCAACTGCTAGAGAGGCTGCACGTAAAGCTAGAGAAATTACTCGCCGTAAGGGAGTCCTGGATATCAGTAATCTACCCGGTAAATTAGCTGATTGTCAGGAAAAAGATCCTGCTTTGAGTGAATTATTCTTAGTAGAGGGTGATTCAGCGGGTGGCTCAGCTAAACAAGCACGGAGTAGGGTTACTCAAGCGATATTACCGCTAAAAGGTAAAATCTTAAATGTGGAAAGAGCTAGATTTGATAGAATGCTAGGTTCACAAGAAATTGGTACTTTAATTACCGCTTTAGGTACTGGTATTGGCAGAGATGAATTTAATGTTGAAAAACTACGCTACCACAAAATCATTATTATGACTGATGCTGACGTTGATGGTTCGCATATTCGTACATTATTGCTGACCTTCTTTTACCGTCAAATGCGCGAAGTAATCGAGAAAGGTTATTTATATATTGCTCAACCACCTTTATATAAAGTTAAGAAAGGTAGCAGTGAAGTATATTTAAAGAATGAGAAAGCTCTGCAAGAATATTTAACTAACATTGTTATCGATAATGCAAATTTTAGCTATGGAAAAGAGCAGGCGTTAGTTCCAGAGTCTTTACGTGAACTACTCAGTAAATGCGATAAATTTTCTCATATTATTCAAACCTTGGGTAATAGATTGCCTAATGAAGTATTCCAATTTGCAGCATTGAGCGGTCTGTTTGATCAAGCAATTTTTAGCGATAGTGAAATGCTTAAACAAAAAGCCAATCATTTAGTAGAAAGATTAAATCAATATCATTTAGAAGATAGAATAATTTGGTCGGTTAATCTTGCTGATAATCAATGTATCCTAGAAAAGAGAATGCGTGGGCTTGTTGAAAGAATTATTATTGATCAGCCTCTTACTGAACTTGCAGAAATTATCGCGCTAAATAATTTAGCTCAAGAAATGTCAAGTTATCTTATTAATAGTAAGCTTCAGTTCAAGCAACTAGAAGCGATGAAGATATATACTCCTGCTGAACTACTCAGTACTAGTTTAGAGCATGCCAAGAAAGGGCTTTATATCCAGCGCTTTAAAGGTTTAGGTGAAATGAATGCAGATCAATTGAGGGAAACCACCTTAGATCCAAATAGCCGCACTTTGTTACAAGTAAAGATCCATCACTTAGATGAAGCTGAAGAAGTATTTTCTACTTTAATGGGTGACGCAGTGGAACCAAGAAAAAACTTTATCCAAGCAAACGCAATGTTTGTAAGGAATCTAGACGCTTAGAGATATTGTTAAAGAGTGATTTTGGGCTTTAAAACAAGAATCGGCGTCATTCTTGCCAAGCTATGCTTGGCGAGAATCCAGTTGGAATCTTTTAAAATCTTTAAAACCTCTGTGTTATAAGAGATTTAATCTGGACCCTCGGCCTTCGGCCAAGGGTGATGGTATGGACGCCTTTGATAAAAACTTATCAACGGTTTTGTATAGTATTATATAATACTAGTGAACCACAAGAAAACAAACACGTGGTTTGCTTTGTT
>CANDYO010000121.1 GCA_947424995.1 Rickettsiales bacterium
AAGGATATTTCAGTAAAAATTAATAAGAATGAGCAGCAAAATCCAAAATACTCTGCTGCTTCCAAACTTTCATATGGAGAAATGCATGATAAACTATGTAATAATGCTATAGAGCTGTCTAAGCAGTTATTGCCTTTAATAAGTAAAAAAAGAATTGAAATAACTAAGCATGCTATTAAATGTGGAAGTATTAGTATTTCACTTGAGGGGCAATCTAGAGGATTATGGTATAGGTTTAGCCGCGTTGATGAAAAAGGTGATTTATTTGATTTAATTAAAGTAGCTCAAAGTCTGACAAATAAACAAGCGGCAATAGAATGGGGCAAGTCATACCTTGGTATAGAAGATAGAGACTTAACCTCAAAGAAATCCAATTTAAGCGTTAAGCGCCAAGACCAGGCACGAGTGCAGGTAGATCTAGATAATAATAACGAGAAAAACACATATGAAAAAACAGGAACTCCAGATTTAACAGTTTTAACTCCTGTACCATTAGATGCAGTAAGTTTTAATCCTAAAAAGCTGTTTTACTACCAATTAAATACTAAAAATCAGATACTTGAGGAAGTTTATGCATATAGGAATATCAACAATGAATTATGTGGCTATGTAGTGAGAATTAAAGATCAAGAAAATGATAAAAAAGCTACTTTACCGGTGGTATATACAGAAAATGATAAAGGAATCAGGGGCTGGAGATCTAGAGGATTTGGTGACAACCGTTGTTTATACAATGAACAACGGTTATATAACAGTAATAAGCCGGTTCTAATTGTTGAAGGAGAAAAAACAGCTGACTCTGCTCAATCTTTTTATCCTGAATTTGATGTAATAAGTTGGAGTGGAGGAGCTAGTAGCTACGTCAAGAGTAACTGGAATGTATTGAGCGGTAAACAAGTAACGATTTGGTCAGATAATGATCAAGCGGGTATAGATGCTGCGCATAATATAAAATCCTTGCTTGAAAGTAAAAATATTACTAAGGCTCGAATTGTTGATCTAAAGAAAATTGACTTCTTACCTAAAAAATGGGATTTGGCGGATATAGTACCAGAGGATGTGCATCAACATCAAATTACTGGGTTGTTATGCGTAGCAGAAGGAATTCCTGATAGTCTGAGAATAGAAAAAACTTTGAAGGTTTATATGGATCACAGACAAGATTATTTAAAAGAAGAACTTAGAACCAATAGACTAGATTCTCTAAGTGGATATATATTAGAAAAAGAAACTATGAAATATAGACTTCACTATGAAGAAAATTTAGCTAAAGAAATGCTTAAAAACAAATCCGTTATATCTAGTACCGATGAGTTATTTATAGACGTTGATGCAGCTAAGTTAGCTAGAGCCAATATTAAATGCTTAGATCTATCTGTGGATGTAGATTCAGAAACTATAGCTAAGCATATTGAGCATGATTTGGCACAAATACATCAAGTTATACCAAAAATAACGTTGACAGAGGCTGCAAGACTCTCAATGGTGCATACGCAGCAGATGATTACTCAGCATAATAGCTTGCATGATAGCTTATGCAGCAATAAAGCTACTGATAGTCATGAAGATAATAAGCCATTTAATCTTTCTAAAGCTGATTTACCTATTCTGGCATTAGCATTGGCTTCAGAGATGATAAATCATAATAATGCCAATAAGATGATTATTCATGAAAATCATATTAGCGCTACCCATGTCAGCGCTATAGATAATAATATTAGTGATCATCACATTCAGGCAGAGCATTTAATCAACAACTTGAAAAACTCTTTCAAATCTCGGATTGAACAAGATAGTATTCACTTTGAACAGCATCAGCAGCAGCAACGAATAATGCAAATGCAAAGAAGCCAACAGCATAGTATGGAAATCTAATGCATACAAGCCTTCAGTATACTTTAAATAAAATAAGCCACTTCAATAAGCTAAACTTATTTTGCATAATAATTCTAATATTATTTTTAAGGCTAATGATTAAAAAAAACAACTATGAGAAGAATTAATCACTCTTTAATAGAAAATTTCAATTAATGTTAGAATATCTACTTTGTCACTAAAAAGCGGATATTTAAATTGTTCTATGGCTTTATAACCTCGAGGTTAAGCTTATTATGTGGTTTAGCATATATGCATATTTACATATTTATTACGAAAAAATTTAAAAGGCTGCTGTTTTTTATAAAAAGCTAAATGCTATTAGTTTTTTTGAATTCTATTTTTTATAGAATAAATATTATTAATAATATATAATACGCACAGGATCTGAGTATAAGCTGTTTATAGCTTGTTTTACGGTATTAATAATAAGAGCAATTGCTACGAATTAGAAAAAACAAAAAAATCAGTGGATGCTTAAGATTCTTAAGCCAATACTATAGTATAGATAATTTTTTTCTAAAAATGGTAGTTTGTAAAAATCTAGAGATATATAATTTAAGGAAATATATATGAGTGATGTAATAGATAACAGTTCTAAAGAATATTTAAACCAATTTATGGCTAGAATTGAGCGTTTAGAAGAAGATAAAAACACTGTGCTTGAAGATATCAAAGAAACTTATGCAGAAGCAAAAGGACAAGGTTTTGATGTGAAGGTTCTTCGTCAAATTGTTAGAATTCGTAAAATAGATAAAGCAAAATTAGATGAGCATGAAGAATTATTAGATCTTTATAAACATGCTCTGGGAATGCTTTAATGCCATTATGATCATCGTAAATAGTGTGATGCCTAAGAGCATGCGTAAGATCAAGATCGTTTTTAATAAAATTATTACATAATAAATACAGCTATAATTCATCCTTTAGGCAGTCAATATATTGATTTTGAACGTGGAGTAGGCCAAGTGCCTCACATAAATCATTTTTTGCATTATTACTCTGATGCATAAAATCTATATTATTTGCAATATTGGCTGCTTCTTCAGAAGATAGCCATGCTTCCAGTTCTTGATAAATTTGATTCTTTAATGGCCAGTGACTAGTTATTGTTGAGCAAACAGATTTACAAGATCTTGCTTTAGTAAAATATGCATCTAAATCATCATTATTTTTATTAGCCTGAATGACATGACTTATTCCACAAAATAAACGATTATGAGAAAAGGAGCTATGATCTGGCTTCAATATACCGTGAATTAATATGGGCATAATTTTATCTTTATCTCTTATAAATTCAGGTAGCAATTGACGAAAATCATTTGATAATACTGGTTCAGAGGAAGAGGAAAGCATGAATCCAGTATTTATATGTTCAAGTTTTTTCTTATAAACTTGCGTTTCTTCAACTCCCAATTGATAAACAGATAGGTTAAGTATTTTTTCAGCAGCTTGATCAATAATGGCTTGTTTATTTGTATCTTGACGCTTAGATATAGATAAGGTTTTAGCATCATAATCTTCTTCAACTAAAATCATCTTTTTTATTAGAGGATTATTTATGCGCTTTAAGTTATTGTTTATTCCACTTTTTACACTAGCAATAATAGTGTCTATGGCACTATCCAGCTCATTATCTAGATCTGAGTTCATAATATCATTTAACGGCATTTTTTATCTCCATGATCACTAAGTTATATTACATCCACATGTTTCTGTTTTAAACGCTATGATTTTTATGGCTAGCAACATTGAAGGTAGTGAATAAAATCATTATAAATTTAATATAGTGAGATGTAAATAGTTTCAGTATTTTGACTGTAATACAGATTGAACGGCTTGTAAGTGTAGCATTGCTTTAAGTTTTGTGGTATATTAAAATCTGTTAATCTTTGATTTTGGATTTAAAGCTATAAAAATCTAGTAATAGGCTTAGAAGCAGAGAATTTAAGATAAAAATAAAAGATGAGTGAAACAAAAGTAAGATTTTGATAAAAAATGATTGATAAGAGCAGAGCTAGCAATAAGCTCTTGAGTGAACCAAAACATATCCTAATTATTGATGATGACCAAGTCTGTCTAATGAGTGTGGAAATGTTATTGTTTAATACTGGCTTCACCTTCGTTAGTGCATTAGGTGGCAAAGAAGGGCTTAAGTATCTTCTAACTTATCCTAAGATAGATTTAATTTTATTAGATATGATGATGCCTGAAATTAATGGTTTAGCTTTATTAGAAATTATTAAACAGGATATTTATTTAAGAAAAATTCCAGTGATTTTGCAAACAGGGATGGTTTCTGAAGTTGAAATTGAAAAGGCTTATGCTTTGGGTATAGTTTCAGTTTTAAGAAAACCTTACACTCAACCGATGCTTTTACAAGAGATTGCTAGAGCTTTAGTGTGGTCTAATAAAAACTAGTTTTAAATTAATTTAGAGCAGAAATAATAGCATGAAGCAATATAAGGACTATAATGGTTGTTTATTGTTATTCTTAAGATTGAAGATAAATTTGAAATCGTAATATGTGAAGATAGAAGATAGGGATAAAATAAAATGGCAGTCAAAATAATGAAACTTAAAAATATTATCAAAAATTATATTAAGTATCCTACCTTTATTGGTATTTTCTTGAGTATAATATTGGTAGCTCAATATTATATTGGTCATGATTTACATGAGAGGAGATTTATTGGTACTCAAGTTCGTGTTATTGATGGAGATACTATTGTGTTAAGTAAATTACGTGTAAGATTACAGGGAATAGATAGCCCAGAACTTAACCAAGAATGCAAAGATAAAAAATCAACACAGCTATATAAATGTGGCGAAGTAGCTAAAGAATATTTAATTAAATTAATTGAAGATAATGAGGTTGCATGCACTGATGAAGGCATAGATAAATATAGACGTCAACTCGCTTATTGCTATGTGGGAGATATCAATCTTAACAGAGAGATGGTAAAAACAGGAAATGCTTTGGCTTATAGTAAATATGATTTATATTTTATGAAAGAAGAATTGCAAGCAAGATGGAAGAAAGTAGGGATTTGGGCTAGTGAATTTAGAAAACCTGAAGTTTTTAGAAAAAATCAAAGAAATTCAATTAAATGAATTACTGTTGTTTATTTTGCTGTGATGTAAATTTGTTTTCGCTAATTTAGTACATAGTAATATAGAAGTATGGTAATATAATATTTAAATAACAGAAATAGTCATATGAATAATAAAAGCCTTTTTAATTATAAAAAAAGTTATAAGCTTAACTTTAGAACGCTTCTTAAGTTTATTTGAACCTATTATGAATTCAAATAACCATTAAAATAAATATGTGCCGCAATTAAAAAAATAACATTGGATAAGTATGCTCAATTATCCCTAATATTGTTTGATGATCATCTGTAGAGATTTTTAGGCTCTCCTTATGATGCATTGCATATAAAAAATTATAAAACAGTTCATCACTTATAGGGCTTTCTAGTACAGTAAAGCTTGATTCTTTTTTATATACTTGAGGATTTTGATAAAAATTTTCAGAAATAGCTTGGGCAGTAAATGAATAACCAGTTCCAGCGAAATCATGAGATGTATAGCAATCTAAAAAGATTCCTAAGCGATTTGAGCTTATTTCACTAATAAATATTTCTAGAGTTTGATGCACCATTCCATCATATTTAGAACGCGCACCAATAGATGAATAACAGTAACGCGGCCATCCATTGAACTCAAAACTATGAACGCATTGGAATCTATAGTTATCATGAAATTCAGAATATCCACATTGCCAATTATACCCTCCAATTGGATACTTTTCGATTACCTCTTTACTATCAGATAGTTTACATACTGTAATATTCCTATACATAAAGCTCTCGCAAAGTAGTTGCCATTAATTGCTATATTAATTCAAATTAAAATAATTATCACTCCCCAAATGATCACCGCTAGCTTTTAGTGCATTATTAATTAAGCAACCTAAAGGTAATTTTTTATATTTATCTTGAACTAAAGAAAGACATGGATATAAGTTTTTCACCTCACTTACTGCAATCATTAATCCAATAAAAAAATTCTAAATGGAATACATAGGTCCTCTTCTTAAATTTAGCGTAGTACTGAGTTCTACTTGTATTTTTTCATAGTGAGGCCATACAAAAGTAAGGGAGAAAGCAAATAAGCTTCATGGATACATTTTTTTATTTATTCTAATTTTCTTCAAAATTTATTATAGTTTCTCCAGAAAATTCAGTATTATCAGTTTTGCAAGTTATTATAACCAAAAACGGCTATAAATTCAAGCCTTCTAAGGTATTTAGAGATATTTCAGCGTGGACTAAATAGGTAAATGATTTAAGGTCGAGGATAGTAGCATGAGGGGATATAAGGCTATAAATAGTTCAACAAATACTAATTATATTGA
>CANDYO010000122.1 GCA_947424995.1 Rickettsiales bacterium
GCTTACAAGCTATGAAATTTTTAGTAGGGAAGGATGTAAATATTAATTTTGCAGATGAAAATGGCAATACTTTATTAATGTTTGCGGCTGCTAAGAACGATCAAGAATTTGTAGATCTTTTGTTAGCGAAAGGAGCTCACTTAAATACTCTTAATACATTAGGTTATACTGCTTTAATGTTTGCTTACAAAAAGCAACACATGGGTGTTATGAAAGCTCTGCTTAAAAAAGGAGCAACACCTAGTGTTATTGATGTAGATAAAAATAGTATTTTAGTTTTTAAGCTTGAAAATGATGCTGTAAAGACCCAGGAAATTCACCTTAAAACAAAAGCTTCGGTTAGCGATTCTCCTTTATTTTTAGCTTATAAAGATCAAAATACAGATGCTATGAAGATTTTAATAGATAGTGGTCAAGATATTAATGCTGGAGATATAAATGGTAATACTATCTCGATGTTTGCAGCTAATACTAATAATATCCCTATGTTAAAATTTTTAGCGACTATTAAAAATATTGATTTTTCAATCACGAATGAAAAAAGTGGAACAGCATTATCATTTGCTCATAGTAAGGGCCATCAAGAGGCTGTAGAGCTAATAATAGAAAAAGGTGGTAATCCAAACTTTAGTGATGGTAATGGCAATACTTTATTAATGTTTGCGGCGAATCGTAATCAAGTTGACTTTGTAAAATTCTTAATAAGCAAAGGAGCAGATATTAGTGCTGTTAATAAATTGAATAAAGATGCTTTATGGTTTGCTTATAGTAAGCAAAACAAAGAAGTAATGAAGATTTTCTTGCTTGATGAAAATGTTAAACCAGTTGTTATTGATTCGCAAAAGAATAGTATTGTTGTGTTAAAAGTTGATGGCAATAAAATTATTACATTAAAAGAATTTCCTATTAAAGCTAAAGCATCTGCTAGTGACACACCTTTGACACTTGCATGTAAGGCTGGAAAAATTGATGCTATAGACTATCTACTGGAGAATGAATTTGCTAGAACTAATGAAGCTGATGATCAAGGTAATACTGCTTTAATATATGCAGTTAAGAGTTCTCTAAAAGCTATGAATCTTTTAATACAGCATGAAGTTAATATAGATCAAGTTAATAATCTTGGTAAAAGTGCCTTATGGTTTGCTCAAAATAGTAATAATCAAGATGCTGAGAAACTTCTTTTAGCTTCTGGAGCTGCCACTAAAGGCGCAAATGTTGACTCTATTGTAAGAAGTTTTAATAGTAACCCTATAAAATTTGTTCTTGATTATCATACGAAAATTAAGCCTGCAGTAGAAGCTCTCGAGCATTTAGGTATCCTGCATAAACACTCAGATAAGATGGCGGTTTATTTGGATAAGACTATTGAATGTCTAGATAAAAAATCTACAGCAGATTGCAAAAAAACAAATTGTGATAAAGATTATGGCGATCAATTATACGGTATATGTGGAAAAGACGGCTTCAAATATAGCGATTATAGCGATTATAGCGATAGCGAACTTTAAGAGTAAAAATGTTGAGATTGCCTTCTTGGTCAAGTGCTAGCACTTGATTGAGGAGGTAATATCATTGTTATTAATTTTTTAAAAGACTAATGAAAATAATTGATTACTTTTCTTGCTTTGCTAATTTCTACTTCGTTAAATTTTTTTAGTTCTGGATTATTACCATTATAAATGAAACTACAGCCTTGATATTTAATTCCTAAATATTCACAAGTTTGTTCAATGGGATCTTCAAAACCTCTTGGCAGAGATGTGCCATAACTGGCAATTACAAAAAGTTTTTTTCCTCGTAATTTGCGCCCGATATCTTTACGTATTTCTAATAAGTCACTAAGACGATCAATGAATATTTTCATGATTGCGCTAACGGAATACCAATATACTGGGGTTGCAAGGATTATTAATTCATGTTGAACCACCCGTTCCATCGTAACAAGATAATCATCATCTCTATTGCGATGCTCATAATCATATGCTGATATCTTTAAGGTATTTAAATCAATAATAGGAATATTATTATCATCAATGATAGTTTTTATAGCCTGATCAGTTTCGCTAGAGCTTCTAGAGCTTCCATGGATGATTATAGCAGAATTGGTCATTTTTTTCTCTATTGAAAACTTCTATTGGTGGTAACTTTTAACTATTGATCACCTAACACTACCATCACTTCTGAGTAACAATTGGTTAGCAGATCATCTAAAATATTGCCTTGCATAAAATCGTCTTCGATATTCTTATCAAGAATTTTTAGTTTTACTAGTAGTTGCCTCATATGAGCAGAAGGGTCGACTACGTTTTGAAGGTCTAATAGTACGTCTGCTGGAGCGGAATTTATAGCAGTTAGAAGTTTCTCTAATGTAGTGCCGGATTCTATAAGTTCTAATAAATCAGTAGCGCCTTGTTGCATATTAGTAAGATTATCAACTAAAACTGTTTGTAGTGATGATGTATCAAGGTTATTGGTGACTGCATCCAGGTATTGGGTTAAGCTAGATTCAGAAGTCAATATTTCTTCATTTAAGTCTCTTGTAGCTAAAGGTAACTGCTCTAATACAGAGCTAATCATATAATAGAAGATATTGATTATATTTAGAAAGCCACCTGCATCTTGAGCAGTTAAAAGGCCGCCTGGCATCTGACGATCTATATCATGCTGTATAGATTGTTGAATATCGTTGAATATGGCTAAATATTCTTTTGCAAGTGGAACTATGAATGGGTTTGTTAACATTTTGTCTACGATTTGAGCTAACTCTTTTAGGTCAGTTTTTATGCTCGTTTGCAAAGTGTATAATTTAACAGTTTTAGGAGTTACGCTTAAAGATTCGCTCTGATAGTTAGATAGATCTTGAGTTATGTTAGATAAAGCGCTTTCTAATTTTAACCAAGAGATATATTTTCTGGTGTCTTGACAGGTGAGGGGCAAAACTTCTACCCCTAGAGCTAAATCATCCAATGTTAAATCAAAATTTTTGTTAAAATCATTATAATATCTATAGTCATTATTGGTTGTCATTGTGCTCATATCAAAACCTCTCTTTATATTGCGTTATATAGTAACTAGTATTCATTATTTTTAGAAATATATAATAATAACAAATTATTAATTAACTATTAATATAATAATTGTAGATTAGAAAATATAAGAATTTTAAATATTGTTATATTATTATGTAGTTATCATACTAATCTTCAGTAATGACTGAACATTGGTATTACTCTCGACCTAGCTAAGGTTTGGCCAAGAAGAGGTGGCCCATCTATTTAATTACTTCTTAATCCCAACATATACATCGAGAGCTGCATTTTGTGGATCCATTGCTCGTTCATCGTAAACTTCAAAATCAGCAATATATTCTCTTTTTCCTCCTAAGCCTTTGTCGCCAACTTGTTCCATTTGCCAAACTTTCTGCCAAACGCTTATACATACAAGCGGCATAGCACCAGGACCATTGGTGAATTTTATATAAGTTTGCTCAGGTATAGTGAGTGCAGCAAAACCTTCTGCAAGTTTGTCAAAGGTTTCTACTTCTTCGCCGACAAAATAAGTATATTCTCCAGTGTAATCACTTTCATACTCAGTATAAACGCAATAAGTGGTGCCTGGCTTTTTACGATTAGCAATTTTTTCTGGTGCATGTTGCTGAAAATATTTTTGAATTTGAGCTCCTATTTTAGCAGTAAGAGGATTCATCTCAGCATCGGTGCTAGTTCTTGCAGTAATACCTACTAGTTTAATTTCTGGTAATTTTATCGTGATATTTTCCATTATTTATTCCTTAATACGAGGATTCATCTAGTTTTTTAGTTTAAGCTTTGTAATATTATATTTAGAAAACTCATATAAAGCAATGGCAGCTGCATTTGAAACATTTAAGCTTTCTAGATTGGCGGCAATAGGAATTTTAACTAAATAGTCACAATTTTCTCTGGTTAATTTGCGCATACCAGTATCTTCGGAACCTAGAATCAGCACTATTTTATCGGAGAAAACTGATTGATTAAGCTCCAAAGTGGTATGGCCATCAAGCCCTATGATCCAATAGCCTTCTTTCTTTAAAGTTTTGATGCAATTGGCAATATTGGTTACATTTACCATAGGTACAGCTTCGCATGCTCCCGCTGCGCACTTAACGATAGTGTTATTTTCTTTAGGGCTATGATGTTCTGGCAAAATAACTGCGTCAGCTGAGAAAGCTGCTGCCGATCTAATAATGGCGCCGATATTATGAGGGTCAGTAATTTGATCCAAAATTAACAAACAAGAGGTAGTTTTTAAAGCGGTTTCAGCTAAAATATCTTCAAGATCTAGAGGCTTCAACGGTAGAGTTTCTAAGATGATATTTTGATGATTACTGCCGATTGGTAACATCATATCTATTTGATGAGCTTCAAGTAGATGTAGGGAGATTTTTAATTCTGGGAATTTTGGTTCTAGTTCCTGCCAAATAGCTTTAGTAGTGTATAAGTTTTTGCATTTTCGTTTAGGATTATGTAAAGCTGCAACTACTGGGTGTTTACCGTAAATTAATAATTCTTGATTGTTAGGCTTTTTTTTATGAAACATTTTTGACTAAATCTTTTGTAAAGGATACATATAATGATTGACAGATCATACAAGATATATTAAAAATAGCAATCCTATAGATCATCTATTAATTTAGAAATCTAAGGCGTGGAGGGATGGCCGAGTGGTTAAAGGCAACAGACTGTAAATCTGTCCGTGTAATGCGTACGAAGGTTCGAATCCTTCTCCCTCCACCATAATTTCGCGGGTGTAGCTCAATGGTAGAGCCCCAGCCTTCCAAGCTGATCACGTGGGTTCGATTCCCATCACCCGCTCCATAAATAACTAAATAATTTTCTTCGCTATGCATAAAATTTAGTGAAGGATATGAAACTAAAATCATAATTTTTAAGAAGCGAAGGAGAGAATGAACAATGGCTAAGGCAAAATTTGAAAGAAATAAGCCGCACTGTAATATTGGTACGATTGGTCACGTTGATCACGGTAAGACCACATTAACAGCGGCAATAACTAGTGTATTATCAGTGCTTGGCGGTGGTAAGGTAGTAGCTTATGATGAAATAGATAAAGCTCCTGAAGAAAAAGCACGTGGTATTACCATTGCGACAGCGCACGTTGAATATGAAACTGCGAATCGTCACTATGCTCACGTGGATTGCCCAGGACATGCTGATTATGTAAAAAACATGATCACCGGTGCTGCCCAAATGGATGGCGCGATATTAGTAGTATCAGCAGCTGACGGCCCAATGCCACAAACTAGAGAGCATATTCTTTTAGCTCGACAAGTTGGTGTTCCTTATCTAGTGGTGTTTATGAATAAAGTGGATATGGTTGATGATCCAGAATTATTAGAATTAGTGGAAATGGAAGTAAGAGAGTTATTAACTTCTTATGGATTCCCAGGTGATGATATTCCAGTTATCAAAGGATCAGCATTAGCTGCCTTAGAAGGTAACAAAGATGAGATTGGTAAAGATAAAGTTATAGAATTAATGGCTGCAGTTGATAGCTATATTCCACAACCTGATCGTCCGATTGATAAGCCATTCTTAATGCCAATAGAAGACGTGTTCTCAATTTCAGGACGTGGAACAGTTGTGACTGGAAGAATTGAAACTGGTATTGTGAAAGTTGGTGAAGAAGTTGAGATTGTTGGATTACGTCCAACTCAAAAGACTATCTGTACTGGCGTTGAAATGTTCCGTAAGTTATTAGACGAAGGACGTGCTGGTGATAACGTAGGTATATTATTACGTGGAACTAAGAGAGAAGATGTGGAAAGAGGTCAAGTACTTGTAAAACCAGGTAGCATGACACCGCATACTAATTTTGAAGCGGAAGCGTATATTTTAAATAAAGAAGAAGGTGGTAGACATACTCCATTTTTCGCGAATTACCGTCCACAGTTTTATTTCAGAACTACTGACGTTACTGGAACGATAATTTTACCTGAAGGTAAAGAAATGGTGATGCCTGGAGATAACGTTAATCTTAAGGTTGAGCTAATTTCTCCGATTGCAATGAACGAAGGCTTAAGATTCGCTATTCGTGAAGGTGGTCGTACCGTTGGTGCTGGCGTTGTTGCCAAAATTTTAAA
>CANDYO010000123.1 GCA_947424995.1 Rickettsiales bacterium
GAATAAAAATTATAAAAACTAGCTAAATTTGAATTACTAACTTTTGCAAACTCTAAGCAAACAAACTTTCCACCTGGACGTAATACTCGCCAAGCTTCTTTTAAAGCTTTGTCTATATTGGTAACATTACGAATACCAAAAGCTATAGTATAATAGTCAAAGCTAAAGTCATTAAATGGTAACTCTTCAGCATTACAACAAACAAATTTTAGCCCTTGAAAAATATTCTCATCGATTAGTTTATCTTGCCCAACTTTCAGCATATCCATATTTATATCACATAGAGTGATATCTGGCTTACTGCTCTTTAAATAATAACGTTTAGCTATGTCTCCAGTCCCAGCAGCCATGTCTAATAACGATTTATTAGGTTCTAATTGCTCGATTAGCTTTGCTTTCCACAAGCGATGAACGCCAAAACTCATTAGGTCATTCATTAGATCATATTTATGAGCTACCGAAGAGAACACCTGACCAACTAAATTTTGCTTCTCATTAGAATTTACTTCTTTAAAGCCAAAATTCACCTTATTCACTTATTTAACACCATCTAAATTATATTTAGCAATAAGTTTTGCTTTTTTGCCTTCAGCAATATATTGAGCTAATCCTGCATTAAACACCTGCAATAAATGCTCTGATCTTTCTAAATTAACTTTCGGAAAAGCTATGTAAGTTGGTTCAGTAACATCAATAGGGAGCGAGGCTATATAATCAATACCAGCAAACTCTTCTTTATGTTGATCAATTAGGTAACCACATACATTCACTTGACAAGCTACTAAATCAACCCTACCTGCTATTAATTTTCTTAAATTTGATATTGCTGGCTCGGAAGTAGCAATTGGCACTAAGTGCTTAAAATGAGCATCATCAAATTTGTCTCCGTAAAAATAGCCGTTAACGGTAGCGATAGTGTAAGAATTAAGTTCTGAAAAACTAATTGGATAAATATCTAAAGTTTTTTTCTTAAAGAAATAATGCTGAGAATATATAATTGGATTGGAATATATAAAATATTTTTCTCGTTCTTCAGATCTCCTTAAATGAGTTATAATATCCACTTCTCCTGCTTTTGCAGCTTCAAGAGCTCTTTTCCAGGGCAGAGAAATAAATTGTGGTTCATAGCCAGCCGCTTTAAAAATATCTGATATCAAATCAACAGTAAAACCAACTGCTTTCTCATCTTTAGAGAATTCAAAAGGAGGAAATTGACTGAAAGTAATTTTAATAACCTTATCATCATCTTTTGCAATACTAAACATCGGCAATAAAAATAAACAAACTATCAGAATGTTTCGATACATATTCGTCTCTCTTTTAATCAGTCTTAATATATTCTATACAAATTCTTTTTTTAAGTTCTGCTAGATATTTTTGAGCTTCAGCGCTTATTTTATGAGAAGTTAATTCTTGTCGTATTTGTTGAACATCTTGAGGATTATTAATTATATTTTTATAACAAACCATAATTAGTTGTTTTTGAGCATTAAAGGCTAAAATATTACTCAATTGATTCTCTGGAATAGTTCGAATAACTGATTGCAGCTCAGGATTAAGCTCTTCTAGTAATAGAGTGCTAGAATATGGTCTATTAAAACCATATTCTTTAGCTAAATTATCTAAATTTTGACAATCTTTGGCAGCTAACGCGAGTTTTGTAACTTGTTCAATATCAAAGTTCTTGGAGGTTATTTGTTTGAAAGTAACTTCTCTTATATCACTTTTGCGTACCTTCTGCTCGTCTCTAATTTCCGCATCGGAAATTTTAATTTTGTTATGAAAAACTAAGCTGACTAATTTACTCCATAAAAGTTGGCTTTCAACTTGTTTCCATAAAGATTTATTCTCCATAAGTAATTTTGTTTGTGCATCGGTATAATTACTTTCTTTTTGCCTATGATAAAAATAATCTTTTATTTCTCCGTCGCTAATTGATACCTTCAATCTTGCAGCTTCGTTATGAAATAGCTCTTCGCTAACTAAATTATTTAGTATTTGCGCCCGAACATTATCGCTTGATACCAATGAAGGATTAGCTAATTGCAAGGCCTCTATGCGTTTATTCACATCAACCAAGGTAATTGCTTTACCATCTACAATTACGAGCACTTGAGCGGCTAAAGCAAAATTAGCCCATAATATGAATAAAAGTGAGTAAAGATAGCGCATATTTATCCTAATTTATATTTTTAAGAGTTACATCAAATAAAAATGTAGTATTTCGTTTTTGATTAACATTTTCAGTATAGTCTTTATTAATTATAGCAGAATATGCAATACAGTCGTTTAGATATTTTACCCTACCTCCAACTGAAACAATACCAGTAGATAAACCAGGGTTTTGTCTCTTACTTGTTAAATTCCTTCTTGTATTTACTGCTAAGCTAATACTATTATATTCAGTTATACCAGTTTCTATAAAAATTTCACGTCTATTTTTAACGTTATCTACGGTTTGACCATTACGATAATAGATTAGGTTACTGGTAACATAAGCTTTTTGATGTCTTAGTGTAGTTGATAGTATATTCACTTTATTGGAGAAATTATCTTTATCTAGAATAAATTGATAAAAAACTGTTACTCGTTGGTTTTCTCCTTTTAAACGACCGACATAATCTGAATAACGCTCTTCTCTAGTTCCGGTTGTTGGATCTTGTGGCCTTTGCTGATAAGATTGACCGAATAACGCGCTGGTATTAAGTTGTTGCTGATAGGAAGAAGCCTTTACTCCATAATTAACTCTAGGAGTATTCTGGATTAGATCAATACCACTATATTTAGAGTGAGAAAATAAGTTACCATCATTAAGTTCATTTGATGGACTATCTTCATTATAAATATTTTCATTATAATTGGTATAAGGAGTGAAAATTACACTAGCCATAGGAGATATAATCACACTATTTTGACCGAAACTTCTTCCCAAAGGATAAGACCAATCTACTCCAGCTTCTGGAATAGTACGAGTAACATTTCCTGTATAGGTTTGATTGTTGATTTGATTATTGGTAGGTGCATTTTCATAATAATAAAAATCATTACGTACTGAGCTAAAAAAATTGAAATTATGCCCACTATCTAAGATTAAAGGTTTTTGCCATTGATTTTTAATAGATAGTCTATTGGTTTCCGCTCCTACGTAGCGATGAATCTTTAAGGCATTTACTCCAATACTCAAACTAGAATCATCTTCAAATTGATGCAACTCGTGCTTAGATTCAAGGAGAGGCATTACCATAGGTGTTTGATGCATATAGTTTGGTTCACTATCAGAAACAAAGGGACGTAAATTTTGGAAAGATAAGGCTTGGATTTCATAAAATCCACGCTCTTGATAAGCGCTATTATAAACACGGCTAGTTATAAAATCTTCGGTACCATAATTATAATCTCTGCGATAAGCTTTATCTGAAGCTACTTTAGTATGCCAACCAGCATAATTATTTTCTGATAGAGCAAAATCTACATCAGAATTCAAAGAATATCGAATATCATGAGCTAATGGAGATTGTCCAGCAGGTAATATAGGAGGGATATAATGATCTGCTGAAGTTATACTACCTGAAGAGTTAACTTGTCCTTCCGCAAATAAATGTCGATACTCTCCTTCAAGAACTACTCCACGTTTACTAGTATATACTGTGTTTAATGTCGCATCTTGATCGGGAGCAATATTAAAATAATAAGGCACATCAACCATCGTACCTAAATAAGTACTCATACCATAATCTGGCCTTAAAAAGCCAGATTTACGTTCCGCTTTACTGGTATAATGCGAAAGATAAGGAGTATAAAGTATAGGCACTTCGTAAAAGCTTAAAATCGCATGATGATAAGTCATGCTGTTTTCTTCTTGGTCAAGAGTAGCTGATTTAGCTTTAATATCCCATATCGTTGCTTTGCCAGAGCAAATTTGACAAGCAGTATAATAACCTTTATCTATATCGGTTATAAACTCTTCCTCTCTTTTAGCAAACTTGCCTCTTAAAGTAGATTTATCCGGCATTAAAATCGTAAAATCATATATAGAGCCGAATTTTAAACGATCGCTTAGAATCACTTTATTAGCATCGATGATATAACCATCCCGCTGCAAAATTTTTACCTGGCCCTCAGCGAGCAAAATATCTTTATTAAGATCATACTCGATAAAGTCAGCGATTACTTTTTGGTTACCTTGAATAGCTACAACATCACCAGTAGCAATTATTTTTTTGTCAACATCATCTCCAACATATTCAACTTTATCCGCTAAAAGATCGATAGGAGTAGAATCTAATGGAGACTCTGTAGCAAGACCAAATAAAGACATGACCAACAAAGAAGTAAGTAAAATAAAAATAGATAGTTTTTGAAGAAATAAATTCATATAATTCTTTAAATCAGCTAGCTTATGCTAACTATTAATCTTGCGCATCAATTATAAAAATAATCATGAAAAGATTATTAACATATATCAACTAAGAACACAAAGGATTCTATCTAAAATCAGCAATAGAAAATTTATATAATAAAAAAATCGATGCCTTAATTTCGGTCGCATGGTTTTCTTAAATCAATATAATAAAGAAATGAGTTTGGTGATTATATCAAGTATCATTGCTGAACAGACACTTAGCTCATCATCCCTGGCAAGTCCAAAGCGACGCGACCGAGATGACGCGAAAAATGATATTAAATATGAGCACAATTATGTTAACAGACGTAACAAAGCACGAATTTTATCAAGCACTACTTGATAAAAATAAAGAATATGAAGGTGTATTTTACGTAGGGGTTAAAACAACTGGCATATTTTGTCGCCCTACATGTCCAGCGAGGAAGCCAAAATTTGAAAATTGCGAGTTTTATAAGACTGTAGGAGAAGCACTCCTCGCTTCTTTTAGACCTTGCATGCGTTGCCGTCCACTTAGTTTTCCTGATAAAGCTTCGGATTTAGTATGCACTCTTATTGAAGCCATTGAGAAAAATCCTGAAAAACGCTGGAAAAACAGAGATTTTCAAGAATTATCTATAGATGCATCGACAGCTAGGCGTCAATTTAAAAAGCGATTTGGCATAACTTTTGTAGAATATGCAAGGAATAGAAGAATGGGAATAGCTATGAAACAAATTAGAGGAGGCGAGACAGTGATTGATGCTCAATTAAATGCAGGATATGAATCTAGCAGCGGTTTTAGAGATGCATTCTCTAAAATTATGGGAGCTACTCCTACCAATTTTAATCAACAATATAACATTCTTAAAGCAACTTGGCTTGATTCTCCTCTTGGACCCATGCTTGCCATCTCTGATGATGAAGAGTTGTATTTGCTAGAATTCGTTGGTAGAAGAGGCTTAGAGCGAGAGATAGAGAGATTAAGATTCAAAACAAAATCGGCTATTGTTCCAGCTAGCAGCAATCCAATAGTTTCTATTGAAAAAGAGCTTGAGGCATATTTCGCAGGTGATTTAAAAGAATTTAAAACAGCAATTCATATGCTAGGAAGTGATTTTCAGCAATTAGCTTGGAATGAATTGCGATGCGTTCCTTATGGCGAAACTAGAAGCTATTTAGCTCAAGCTACTGCAATTGGCAGGCCATCAAGCTATAGAGCGGTAGCAAATGCTAACGGCGCTAATCAATTTGCAATCATAGTACCATGTCATCGGATTATTAATGACAATGGTGAACTTGGAGGCTATGGCGGGGGTTTGCACCGTAAGAAATGGCTAATCGAGCATGAAAGAAATAATAAATAAGAAAAAGATATTGCAAGGGATAAAATTGCATTAAAAATATGTGAAATCGCCATCCTCTGAGCTAGTGAGCTTTTATAAGGGTTGTAAAATTCAGTAACTCTACGGATTCGGCGCCATCCCTGACGAAGTAAAACTAGGCTTTGCCTGGTTTTACGAGACCCTAGGATCTCGTGAAGAAGAAAACTCCGATCCCCGGTCTTTAGCTCATGCTTCCAGCATAGCTTGCCAAATTGTAAAAGTTCACTAACTCGGTTACGGATTTAGCGTCATCCCTAAC
>CANDYO010000124.1 GCA_947424995.1 Rickettsiales bacterium
ATATGCGCTGTCCTTTTTGTGGAATTGAAGATACTCAAGTAAAAGATTCCCGACCTACCGAAGATAAATCATCAATACGGCGTAGACGTTTTTGTAGCTGTTGTAATTCTAGATTTATAACTATAGAAAGAGTTCAACTTAGAGATTTAATTGTAGTCAAGCGTAATGGTGAAAAAAGACCCTTTGATCGTGATAAAATCAGTAGATCTATCTATACTGCATTGCGAAAAAGGTTGATTTCAGAAGAAAGAGTTGAGATGGTAATCAATAATTTGGTTCGTTATTTTGAAACATTAAACGATGGAGAGATTCCTACTAACATTATTGGTGAAGCTATAATGCAAGAGTTATCAGAAATTGATCAAGTTGCTTATGTTAGATTTGCTTCAGTATATAAAGACTTTAATACTGCTGCAGATTTTGAAGAATTTATTCGTAAAAAATTAGGTCAAAATGAAAAATGATTTAAAACATATTGCCATCATAATGGATGGCAATAAACGCTGGGCTAAGAAACACGGTTTACCAAGTGTATTAGGCCATAAAAAAGGTGCAGAAGCAGCCAGAAAAACTCTGATAGCTTGTGTAAAACTAAAGATACCTTATTTAACTTTGTATACTTTTTCTTCTGAAAATTGGCACCGTGATGCTGATGAAGTAAATGATATAATGAATCTGCTTAAGTTTTATCTTTCTAATGAGCTTAACTTACTAATAGAGCAACAGATTAGAGTAAAAATTATCGGCGATAAAAATCGGTTTCCTCAAGATGTTTTAGAGTTAATTAATCGCTGCGAAGAAGAAACTAAACACAATACTCGCTTATATTTACAAGTTGCTCTCAGCTATGGAGCAAGGGAAGAAATTGTTAATGCGCAAAAAAAGCTTTTTTCAGATCTTATTTCTGATAGAATAAAAGTGGAAGAGCTCGATGAAAACTTATTTGCAAGTTATTTATATACAGATGGAATTCCTGATCCAGATCTACTGATTAGAACCAGTGGTGAACATCGGATAAGTAATTTTCTCTTGTGGCAACTTGCTTATAGCGAGCTTTATTTTACTAAATTATTATGGCCAGACTTTAATTCAACCCATCTACATCGAGCCATAGATAATTATTATAAAAGGGAGAGACGTTATGGTTTATCAAAGTAAGTCTTATAATTTAGTTTTAAGAGTTATATCAGCATGTATATTAGCACCTCTAGTGCTTTTAATAGTTAAAACATCTGGTTTTTATTTTATCGCAATGATTATGGCAGCCGCAATAATTATGGGTGGAGAGTGGTTTCAGATGACTCATGAAAAAAGCAGATTATGGCAAGTAGCTGGGATAATATATATTTTACTTCCTTGTCTATCTTTATTGTGGATTAGCGAACAGGAATATATTTTAGATAATACTGTAGTATTCAGTGGTACCAATACAATTATTTCAATTTTTGTTTTAGTATGGGCCAATGATATTGGTGGCTATATTTTCGGTCGTTTACTAGGTGGGCCGAAATTATGCCCTAAAATTAGCCCCAATAAAACTTGGTCTGGTTTTTTTGGTGGTGTTGCTTGTGCAGTTGCAATCAGTGGTATTGTTGGTGAAAACTTAGCTATAGCAGGTATTATTGCTATGATTGCGTCAATTGGTGATCTTTTAGAATCATGGATTAAAAGGCATTGTAAAGCTAAAGATAGTGGCAGTATAATTCCAGGTCATGGCGGTTTGTTAGATCGAGTTGATGGAGTGTTGTTGGTATCAGTAGTAGTTGCGGCTGCCGGATTATGCCTGCAGTAATACCAATCTTCAGTAATAACTAAACATTTATAGAGTTAATGGGTCATCCCTGTATGTGTTCATCTTTTCGGTTACAAGGTTAGCAATAAATAAGCTACGCGTCATCCCTGGCAAGCTGCCGGAGGCAGCGCATACCTAAAGGTCTCAGGAGCTTTTTTTTTCTCATGAGATCCTAGGATCTCGTAAAACCAGGCAAAGCCTAGTTTTACTTCGTCAGGGATGACGCCTAATCCGTAACCGTATTAACGAACTTTCACAAGATGACATAAAAATTAGTTATCAGCTTGATCCAACTTCATCAGTGAGTGAATCATTCTTACCTAATATCTGAGTTGAACTGTTAAAAATATCTTGAGCTATATTCACTAAAGATTTACTCATATAATGTAAATTACTAAGGTAGTTTAGAGCCGCGCCTGAATAAATAATTTTTTCATTTACAGTAGTATCTTGAGAGAATAAATGCACTATAGCAATAGTTGTTGCTGTAGAAGCAATCCCATCGGCTAGTTCATTCGGTTGATGTTCTCTTTGGTTGTAATAGTGAATTGCACCAGAACCAGCCCCATGAAGAATGCTATGCACTAAATTAGCTGGATTAGCCAGTATTAATGGAGATGATATGATTACAGAAAGACTTGTATCGGTTAAGACGTAAAAAGTAAACTTTATTCCTTCTCCTAGGTATGACTTAGATTCCTGATCATAGATATAGGATAATAGATAATCTCTACCTTGATAAGCATACGGCTTTACTGCATAAGTGATGCCTGGCAAAATAAGTCTAGTATAATCACCGGAGGCGCTATAAGTTAAAAGGGCAGCTCCTCCAACGAATATTCCAGTATCAGTTGCATGTTCATATTTGGTTATTCCTAAATAGTTAGTAACATATTCAATATATGGCATGATTGGAATATAATGAGTAAATAGATATTTTAGTGAATGTTTGGACTCTGCGTAATTTATCATTGCTACGCCAGTTAAAGCCATGTCCATATTATGATTAGCGATAGGGTGTGGAGTATCAGGAACTTGATTCGGTATGACAATAAGGTTATTACCTTGGTGATCATTTTCAAGTAAAGGTATTGGATCATGACGATCAGCAATAACAAAAGGAGAAGTGCCAATCTCAGAAGTAGGAGTATTAGGTGGATCAACATGCCAATCTATAAATACTCTAGGCGCTATAGTGATTAATTCATTGTCGTAACCAGTAATTTGACGACCTTGAAAGAAATTTGCAGTAGTTTGTGCCGCGTTTGCTAAATCCTCTGCGTCAACTAAGAAATTTCGATCGATAGTAATTTTAGTTTCATCAATTATTGTAAAAGCATTTAAATCTAAAATAGCATCGGCTAATTTACTGATTAAGCTAGTTTTAAAGCTGCTACTTTTATCAGCTAGTTCGAGTAAATTAAATTGACCTTCAACTCGGCGTTCACTAGTTAATACTCTAGCTAAGGAGTCAATAAATAATGTCTGCTGTTTTGAATTAATCTCAAGTACTACATCATCTGTTTCAAGTTCAATACACTTATTAAAAATAAGTGTAGATAACTGTTTAGCTTTTTCATAAAAGCTTCTTACATCTAAGGGAGTGTGAATGCTTATTGACGATGTACTTGTTGCTAATCCTACTGAATCAATTATTAAAGGGAGCTGTACATCGACAACATTACTAATAATATTATTTTCAACTAGATAATCGGTTAAAATCTTTAAATTAGCCGCTCCTCCATCGCTGCTGATCATAACGTTACTTCCAGTAGATACAAAACTAATCAACGTATCAACAAGTAGTAAAGCATCTTGCTCTCCTCGTTGTCGTGCGGCTTCTGTTGAACTAATGCTACTACTTCCACTATTCAAATTCATAATATATGATATTCCAGCTCCTAGTAAATCTTGAGGGCTAGTAATGCTAAGAACGGTGACTAAAATATCATAGATACTATGGTCAGAAAGCTTTGATGTATCTATCTGACTTGTTGCGATAGTAAGAGCTATTTTCTTAGCGATTACTTCCATTTCCACGGGGCCAATAGCCATATTAGCAATGTTATTTGAAATCTGTATTTGTTGAACTTGACTTACTTTGCTCAATATATATCCCAGTAAACTTACTCCAGCTCCGACTACTGGTACATAGGTGCCTATCGCTCCTAAAAAGCCTCCAACGTTGCCTATGATAGAACTAGGATTGTACACCATAGTTATTGCCATCATGTAGGTAGCCATTAACTCATGGACTATGGTAACATATAATTTTTCTTGATATGGATTTAAGGCTGGATTAGTTTTTACTGAGTTAATAGAATCCATTGCTGATATAAGCTTTGCCATATGTTCTTGACTAAATTTAAATAATTTAAAGCTTACTTGAATATCAGCTATTTGCTGTTTAGTAAATTGTATATCTTTTTTTACCTCGCCAAGTTCTATTCTGAATGCTTCAATTATTTGTTTTACGTCATATCTAATTAAGTCATTATGGCTGATAACTCTGCTACTATAAATATTGGGGTGCAAATTCATATGTTCTTGGAAATAAACTAGTAAACTTAAATGCTCTTCTTCAGTTACCATAAAACTTCGAACTGTATAATGGGTATTTTCGGAATAATCGCCAAATATTTCTTGTAAATTAAGGTCCTTAGAACTATATGTTTCAGTAACTAATTCACCTTTTTCGACGGTGATTTTTTTAATTGTGGCATCAGTGAAAATAGTTTGTTTTTCCATGATAAGTACTATGTTCTCTGGAGCGCCTTCTTGGTTTAAAATGGAGACTTTCCACAAATTTAAATCTAGCTTGCTTCTATCAATTATTGAATTATGAGCGTCTTTTTTATATAAGCTATGAGCCGTTAATATAGCCGTTTGTGGCAAAGCTTCGTAAATATATTTAGCAATCTCTAGAGTAATTACTAATTTTTGTAGCTTCCCATTTATAAAGAATTCATCCCTGGTTATCTTAATATCTAATTTAATCTTTGAAGTATAAGTTACTAGTTTGTTTAAATCTGCAAAGATTTCTATCATAGGAACTTGGCTATAAGAATTTTGAATTGCAGCTAGTGTATGAACTATTTCAGCTAATACTACAGAGTTTTCTTTAAAAATTTCTTTATAGTTAAGCAATATCTGTAGATGATCCTGAGCATGATCACCTATACTTTCGGTGATCATCGCAATGATATTCGCATCAGTATAGCCAAGTGTTTTAATGGTATTTAATGCACTATTATGAATGACTGTATTTTGGCTTTTTCCTGCTTGAGATAGTAATAAAAAACAAGCTTTATATAAGAGCTTTTGTTCTTGTGGGGTAATCTCACTATCATTATTAGTATATTTGTTTACTACGAAGTCTAAAATTGCAGATTGTTGAGGTGTTTCGAGGTGATCAATGAACCCAATTAGAGCTTCTTGTTGACTATATTGAGCATGATCATCACTAATCTCTCTGGTTAAAAAAGTGATTACTTTTGGTAGCATTTCTTCTGTAATTAATTCGAACATTCTAAGCTGTCCGATAAATTTTGCTGTAACTATAAATATTCTGGCATCTACAGCTTGGCTTATCAGTAAATCTATAGTCTCCATCAATCTTTCTGGAGGAATTTTATCTGCAAATTCAGTTAATGCTTTGATTATAGAAGCCTTGGTATTAGGGCTTGTTTTAGGCAATAAAATTTTGCTTAAGAAATTAGTTAAAGTATGTTCTAATTTTACTGGTGAGATAAAATTAGCTAGTTTACCAGCGGTGAATAGGGCTATATGATCTTGATCTTCAAGCTCATGAGTGGTGTCTATTTGCTGATCTTGAGAGAGGCGGCTATTTAAACGACGTATTGATTCAATAGTATCGCTTTGTGCTAGGATAATATCATGGATATTTTCAATTATTGTCGGATCTATACTGCTTAAAGATTTAATATTACTAATTAATGTATAGATTGCTTTGATTGATGCATTTTTTAAAGCAGAAGTTTTGCCGTTAACAGTTCCAAGTAATATACTCAATATCTGAGGGTAATCAACTGGTGACATATATGCTATTTTTCCTAGGGTTTCTATTGCGTCTATATTGCCGCCATTATTTGGTACAATGCTTATAAAA